>NZ_JBQJIK010000036.1:0-79083 GCF_052078665.1 Inquilinus sp. CA228
GGAGGGGTTGGCGTGCGACCGGCTGTTCACCGAGTGTAGCTTCCCGGTGTGCAGCCCGGCGCTGCGCGACGGGCGGCCGGGGCTGCGCACGCTCGACGACCTGCGCCGGCACACGCTGCTGCACGACCAGTCCCTGGCGTCCTGGCGCGACTGGCTGCGCGCCGTCGGCATGGCGGATGTCGACTGGGTGCGCGGACCCCGCGTCAGCGATTCTTCCCTGTCCATCCAGGCGGCGGTCGAAGGGCAGGGGGTGGCTCTGGTGGTGCACTCCCTGGTGGCCGACGACCTGGCGGCGGGGCGGCTGGTGCGGCCGCTCGATCTCTCGATCCAGAACCAGGCCAGCTATCACTTCGTCGCCACGCCGCGGTCGCTGCGCCGGCCGATCGTCCGGGCGTTCCGCGACTGGATCGTCGCCGCCGCGGCCGCGACCACCCTGGCGCCGCTGGAACCGGTCGCGTCGTCGCGCCCGGCCGATTGAGCCGCGCCCGGGCTTGTCGGGCGGCGCCGGCCGGACCATCTGCCTTCCGGTGCAACGATTGGAGGAGAGGCGCGTGATCGATCCGAAGAAGCTGTTCGAGGATTTCCTCGGCGGCGGCGCGAAGCAGCCCGGCGGCAAGGGCTCCGGCCTGTCCGGCAACCTCGGGACGCTGGCCACCGGCGCGGTCGGCGGCGGGTTGATCGGCCTCCTCCTCGGCTCGAAGAAGGTCCGCAAATTCGGCGGCAGCGCGCTCGGCTACGGCGGCGCGGCGGTGCTCGGCGGCCTGGCCTACAAGGCGTGGCAGGACTGGTCGGCCAACCGGGCGCCGGCCCCGGCCCAGCCGCCGGCGCAGCAGCCGCTGGCCCTGCCGCCGCCGCGCAGCCCGTTCGACCTGGAGACGCAGAGCGCCGCCGGCGGCGGCGACGCGCGCATCGCCGTGGTGCGGGCGATGATCGCCGCGGCCAAGGCCGACGGCCATATCGACGCCGAGGAGCAGCGGGCCCTGTTCGACCGCATCGGCCAGCTCAACCTCGGCACCGAGGAGAAGGCGTTCGTCATGGACGAGCTGGCCAAGCCGCTCGACATCGCGGCGATCGCGGCCCTGCCGGCGACACCGGAACAGGCGGCGGAGATCTGGCTGGCCTCGCGCCTGGCGATCGATGCGGACGACCCGCGCGAGAAGGCCTATCTCGACGACCTGGCGACGCGGCTGAAGCTGCCCGAGGGGCTCGCGGCCCATCTCGAGGCGCAGGCGGCCGCGGTCGTCTGACAATCTCTCACTGTCATGCCCGGGCTTGACCCGGGCATCCAGAGTCTGTCGGCATCTTCTGGATTGCCGGGTCAGGCCCGGCAATGACAGGGGTAGGAAAGACTGGACCGCCTCAGGCGACCAGGTCGATCGTGTAGCTCTCGGTGACCGGGTTGGCCAGCAGCTTGCGGCACATCTCGTCGAGGCGGGCCTTCGCCTCGGCCGCGTCGGCGGCGGCGATCTCGACCTCGATCACCTTGCCCTGCCGCACCTCGCCGACCTCGTCGAAGCCGAGGCCCTGCAGCGAATGGCCGATCGCCTTGCCCTGGGTGTCCAGGACACCGGGTTTCAGCATGACATGGATGCGGGCTTTCATGGGGCGACCTGGCTCTCACGGATGTCGACGACACTTCCTTCCGGCAGGATGCCGAGGCGCCGGGCCACTTCCTGATAGGCCTCGAGGACGCCGCCGAGGTCCTGGCGGAAGCGATCCTTATCGAATTTCTCGTTGGTCTGCACGTCCCACAGGCGGCAGTTGTCCGGGCTGATCTCGTCGGCCAGGACGATCCGCATCTCGTCGTTCTCGTCGTACAGGCGGCCGAATTCGAGCTTGAAGTCGACGAGCTTGAGGCCGATGCCGAGGAACAGGCCGGTGAGGTAGTCGTTCACCCGCAGCGACAGCGACACGATGTCGTCCAGATCCTGGGCGTTGGCCCAGCCGAAGGCGGTGATGTGCTCTTCCGACACCATCGGGTCGTTGAGCTCATCCGACTTCAGATAGTACTCGATGATCGAGCGCGGCAGCGGCGTGCCCTCGGGCACGTTGAAGCGCTTCGAGAACGAGCCGGCGGCGATGTTGCGCACCACCACCTCGAGCGGGATGATCTCGACCTCGTGGATCAACTGCTCGCGCATGTTCAGGCGGCGCATGAAATGCGTCGGCACGCCGATCTCGGACAGCCGGGTCATCAGGTACTCGGAGATGCGGTTGTTCAGCACCCCCTTGCCCGAGATCACCGCCTTCTTCTGACCGTTATGCGCCGTCGCATCGTCCTTGAAGTACTGGACGATCGTGCCCGGCTCCGGCCCTTCGTAAAGGACCTTGGCCTTGCCTTCGTAGATGCGCCTGCGGCGGCTCATGTGGGAGCGTCCATGGTACGGGGAAGCCAACAGCAAAAAAGGGTCGGGACGTCCCACGGAGGACGTCCACGCTCGCGCACATATAGCAAGCGCGGCTCCGGTAAACAATTGCGCGCTCCCGTCCGCCTCCGAGGGTGACCGCGGCGACCGGAGACGCTATATCCTCCGCTATGGAATGCGCCCGCGGTTGCGGGCAGGTGGAAGGACACGGCATGACGACGTTCGACTCGCGGGGCCAGGCATTCGAGGCGGAGTTCCAGCACGACCAGGAGCTCCTGTTCCGGATCCAGAACCGGCGCAACAAGCTGCTGGGCCTGTGGGCGGCCGAGCTGATGGGCCTGACCGGCGCCGACGCCGAGGCCTATGCGAAGGAGGTCATCATGTCCGACTTCGAGACGCAGACCGACGAGGACGTGCACGACAAGGTCTATGCCGACCTGAAGATCCACGACGTCGACCTGTCCGACCACCGGCTGCGCAAGAAGATGGACGCGCTCTTGGCCGTGGCGCGGCAGCAGATCATGACCGAGGCGACGCCGAAGTAAGGCGGGCGTCCTCGCTGGACGGAAAAGGGCGGCTTCGGCCGCCCTTTTCTTTGCCGATCGATCAACCCTTCACCGCGCCGGCCGTGAGCCCGCTGGTCATGGCGTTGCGGAAGACATAGTAGATCACCGCCGGCGGCACGGCGTAGATCAGCCCGGTCGCCATCAGCAGGTTCCACGGCGAATCGTCGGCCGACAGGAACAGGCCCAGCCCGACCGACAGCGGCGCCGCCTTCTCGCTCGACAGCAGCAGGAAGGCGTAGAGGTACTCGTTCCAGGCCAGCAGCAGCGCGTAGATGCCGATCGCCACCAGAGACGGGCGCATCAGCGGCAGATAGACCAAGCGGAAGATCTGCAGCGGACTGGCGCCGTCCATGATCGCGGCCTCGTCGAGCTCGCGCGGCAGCTTGTCCGAGGCCTGTTTCAGCACCCAGATGGCATAGGGCGAGGCCAGCGCGATCATCGCCAGGATCAGCGCGGCCTGGGTGTCGAGCAGGCCGTAGGAGCCCATGGTCTTGTACATCGGCACCGCCAGGAAGGCGGCCGGGATCAGATAGGTGGCCAGCGCCAGGTTCATCACCTGGCGGCCGCCCTTCACGCGCAGCCGGCTGATGGCGAAGGCGGCGCAGGTGGCGACGAACAGGGTCGCCACCCCGGTGGTGACCGCGATGAAAAAGCTGTTGCCGAGCTGCAGCCAGAAGTTGCTGAGATAGTAGTGCTGCTGCCGGAACACGGTGAGGAAGTTGGAGAAGGTCGGATGCTCCGGCCACAGCGTGCCGGCCAGCACCGCGTCCTGTGGCGAGATCGCCAGGACGAACAGGTGGTACAGCGGCACCAGGGTCCACAGCACCACCGGGACGGCGATCAGGATCAGGGCCGCCTCGTTCAGCCAGCGCTTCATGCCTCGCCTCCCTTGGACAGGCGCTTCACCATGACGAAGACCAGCGGCAGGACCAGCGGCATGGCGACGATGATCGAGGCGACGCCGAGGTCGAGGGCGTTGTTGCGCAGGTAGCGGATGCCGAGCGTCGCCAGCACCTGGGTGCTGTCGTTCGGGCCGCCGCCGGTCAGCAGGTAGACACTGTTGAAGTCGCCCAGCGTCCAGATCGTCGACAGGATGACCGAGGTGACGTAGAGCGCCGCCACCGACGGCCAGGTGACGAAGCGGAAGCGCTGCCAGCGCGAGGCGCCGTCGACCGAGGCGGCCTCGTACAGGTCGCGGGCGATGGCGAGGCGGCCGGTCAGCAGGATCAGGGTCCAGAACGGCAGCGACTTCCAGATATGGACCACGATGGCGGCGAAGAAGGCCAGCCACGGGTTGGTCAGCCAGGGTGGGCCCTCGAAGATACCGAATAGCTGGAACAGCTGCTGGTTGATCATGCCCGTCTCGGGGTTGAGCATGACCCGGAAGGACAGGATGGTCGGGATCGACGGCACCGCCCAGGGCAGGATGAACAGCACCAGCAGCAGCCGGATCCACCAGCGCGGCACGGCGAAGAAGCCGGACAGGCCGAGCGCGATCACCATCTTCACGTTCACCGCGATCAGCAGGAACAGGACGGTGTTGACCGCCGCGGTCGCGAAGATCGGGTCGGCGAACAGGCGCCGGTAGCTGGCCGGGTTGGCGCCGAGATAGAGGCCGTAGCCGACCGGATAGGCCACCAGCACCAGAAGCACGGCGACATAGGGGGCGAGCAGGATCGCCCCCCAGATCGTCCAGGTGCGGCGGTGGCTGCGACGGGCGGCGGCCGGGATCGCATGGACCGTGGTCGCGGTCATCGGCTGGTCCTCTCTGAAGCAGGCTGCGGCCCGGCCCGCACGGCGTCCGCGCGGGCCGGGCCGGCAGGTCGGTCCTAACCGGCGATTTCCTTGATCCGGGCGATCATCTCATCGACCGCCTGATCCGGCGAGATCCCGTCCTGGACCACGCGGTTCAGCGCCTTGGCCCAGACGTTCTCCGCATTCACCGTGGTGAAGTGGTAGTTGTAGACGAAGGGGAAGGGCACGGTGCCCCCGGTGAACTGCTGCGACACCACCGCGCGGTGCGGGTCGCTGCCGTCGGTCCAGAACGGCCGGGCGGCGCCCGACTTGGTCACCGGGTACCAGCGGCCGACCGAGCCCTCGACGAAGGGCGTCAGGTTCTCGTCCTTCAGCATGAAGGCCATGAACTCCTTGGCCTGGGCCTTGTTCTTGGAATCGGCGAAGATCACCGCGGTCTTGGTTGCCGCCAGGTTCGGCAGCGTGCCGCCATCCGGCTTCTTCGGGAACAGGGTGGTGCGGATGTTCTCCTCGTAGTTCTTCTTCGCCTGGGCCCGCTGCTCCTCGGTCAGCGTCTGGTTGGTCGAATCGTCCAGATGCTTGCTGGGGATCGAGATCGTGGCGTTGTGGGTCAGGACCGTCGTCTTGTTGTGGAAGTTGACGTTGTTGTCGGTGTCGAGCCAGTTGACCGAGGAGGGCGGGGTGCAGCCGCGGGTGAAGATCGAGCTGTAGCCCTTCACCGCCTCGATCATCGCCGCCCGGTTCTCCGGCTGGTCGAGCACGATCTTGCCGGTCTCGTCGACGATCTTGACGTTGTAGGCGTTGGCCCAGGTCAGGAAGCTGAAGAAGGTGTCCGAGGCGGCGACGCTCATCGGATGGCCGATGGCGTAGATGCGCTTGCCCTTGGCGCGCAGGCCGGCCTGCACCTTGTCGCACCAGAAGTCCCAGTAGTCGTTCCAGGTGGTCGGGATGTCGGCCTCGCTGAAGCCGGCATCCTGCAGCATGTCCTTCCAGTAGAAGATGTGCATGGTCTGGCGCTCGATCGGGAAGGCGTAATAGGCCTTCTGCCCGGTCTTGCCGTTCATCAGCAAGGTGGTGGCCAGCGCGTCGGGCTGGAACTGGTCCTTGATCGGGGTCAGGACGTCGCTGACATCCTCCAGCCGGCCCTCGAAGGCCCATTGGCCGGTGGTGCGGAAATCATAGGTGGTGCAGTAGCCGACGTCGGGCGGCGTGCCGGCCTCGACCGCGGCGACCGACTTCACGATGCAGTCCTCGGTCGAATACAGCGACAGCTCGACCTTGACGCCGGTGGCCTTCTGGTACCGGTCGATCAGGCCCAGCAGGGCGTCGTCCTCGCCCTTGTAGAACCCCTTGGTGACCCAGACGGTGAGCGTGTCCTGCGCCTGGGCGGGCAGGGCGACGGCGAGGCCGAGGGCCAGAGCACAACCCGCCGACAACACATGGCGGAGACCGATCTTGGGCATTGAACTTCTCCCAGAACAGAGGAATGGAAGCGGCGGCTTGTGCCGTCTTGCTGGTGGCTTCCGGACGGCCGGAAGCGGGGTTTTTCAGGTGGGCCTCCTGGCGGTGGAGCCCCGTTCGACGATCTCGAAGCCGACATCGATCACCCGGGGTGGCGCCGGGGCGTCGTCCTTGGCGTCGAGGATGCGCAGCAGCAGCTCGCCGACCCGGCGGCCGATATCTTCGGCATCGATCCGGACGGTCGACAGCGCCGGCACGCATTGCCCGCCGATCTCGAAATCGCCGAAGCCCATGATCGAGACCTGCCCCGGCACGGCGATGCCGCGGCGGTGGCATTCCATCAGGGCGCCGACCGCGGCGAGGTCCGAGACCGCGAACACCGCGTCGATCGGCCCGGCGGCGTCGAGCAGATGGGCCATGGCGGCGGCCCCGCCGGCGAACGACACCGGCACATGGCCGCGATGGACGACGGCGTCGACCGGCAGCCCGGCCTGGCGCAGCACCTCGGTGAAGCCGACCAGCCGGGCCTCGCCGCGGAAGTCGTGCGAGGCGCCGCCGACCGCCGGGCCGATGCCGCCGATGCGGCGGTGCCCCAGCGCGATCAGGTGCCGCGCCGCGGCTCGGCCGGCCTCGATGTTGGAGAAGCCGACGGCCCGGTCGATCGGGGCGGCCGCGCCGCAGTCCCAGATCTCGACCACCGGGATGCCGGCGCTGCGCAGCATGGTCCGCGCCGCGTCGGTGTGGTGCATGCCGGCCAGCACGATCGCCTCCGGCCGGCGCTCCAGCATCGCCCGCACCAGCGCCTCCTCCTCGCTCGTCCGGTAGAGAGTGTAGCCGATCAGGAGCTGGTAGCCGGTCCGGCGCAGCGCCTCCGACAGCCCATGCGCGGTGTCGGCGAAGTTGGAGTTGGTCAGCGTCGGCACCAGCGTGGCGATGAAGCCGGTGCGGCGTGACGACAGGGCGGCGGCGACCTTGTCGTCGACATAGCCGAGCTGCTCGATCGCCTGGCGGATGCGGTCGCGGGTCTCCGGCGCCACCCGGCTGCTGCCGGCCTGCACCCGGGACACGGTCATCGGCGAGACCCCGGCGAGACGGGCGACGTCCCGCATGGTCGGCCGGAGGGAACGCTTGGGCATGGCTTGGCTCTCGATCGGCCGCGCGACCGCTCCACGCCGGGCCGCGCGCCGGCGGGGCCGCGCATTCCGACGCGTCCGGGCCGCGGCGGCAGGCCGGCTGATGGGGCAGGGCCGCGCGGAAGCGCGGCAGGCCACGGAACGGGTCATCGGCAGGGCCGGGCGCGTCGTGCGGTCGGGCGGACGCGATCGATGGCAAGCATGATGTCGGCCCTCCCTCACGGCCTGGGTCAATTTGTCCTTCTTATTGATGTGACCGGTAACATGAGCGGCCCTGCGGACGCAAGAGCGAGGCTGCCGTCGCCCGCCGCCAAGGCTCGGCGACCACATGCCTATTCGCCCTTGGCCAAAGCGCGATGTTGGTTTTAGAATGATTCAAAATTGGACGTTGCGGAACGCAAACGGAGGGAACATGGCCAGTGAAAGCAAATGCCCGGTCACGGGCGGAACCCGCGGTCACACCAACCGCGACTGGTGGCCGGACCAGTTGAACCTTTCGGTGCTCCACCTGCACTCCGCCCTGTCCGACCCGATGGGCGAGGCGTTCGATTACGCCAAGGAATTCAAGAGCCTCGACCTGAACGCGGTGGTCCAGGACCTGCGCGTGGTGATGACCGACTCGCAGGATTGGTGGCCGGCCGATTTCGGCCATTACGGCGGGCTGTTCATCCGCATGGCCTGGCACAGCGCCGGCACCTACCGCATCGGCGACGGCCGCGGCGGCGGCGGGCGGGGCCAGCAGCGTTTCGCGCCGCTGAACAGCTGGCCGGACAACGGCAACCTCGACAAGGCGCGCCGGCTGCTGTGGCCGATCAAGCAGAAATACGGCCGCAAGCTCTCCTGGGCCGACCTGCTGATCCTGACCGGCAACGTCGCGCTCGAGTCGATGGGCTTCAAGACCTTCGGCTTCGCCGGCGGCCGCCCCGACACCTGGGAGCCCGACCAGGACATCTTCTGGGGCCCCGAGGGCAAATGGCTCGGGGATGAGCGCTACAGCGGCGACCGCGAGCTGCATGGCCATCTCGGCGCCGTGCAGATGGGCCTGATCTACGTCAATCCGGAGGGCCCGAACGGCAACCCGGACCCGGTGGCCGCGGCCCGCGACATCCGCGAGACCTTCGCCCGGATGGCGATGAACGACGAGGAGACGGTCGCCCTGATCGCCGGCGGCCACAGCTTCGGCAAGACCCATGGCGCCGGCGACGCGGCCAAGGTCGGCGTCGAGCCGGAAGGCTCCGACATCGTGAATCAGGGCCTGGGCTGGATGAGTAGCCATGGCAGCGGCTTTGCCGGCGATGCGATCACCAGCGGCCTGGAGGTGACCTGGACCTCGACGCCGACGAAATGGAGCCACGAGTTCTTCAAGAACCTGTTCGAATATGAATGGGAGCTGACCAAGAGCCCGGCCGGGGCGAATCAGTGGACGACGAAGAACGGCGCCGGCGCCGGCACGATCCCGGACGCGCACGACCCGTCGAAGCGGCACGCGCCGGCGATGCTGACCACCGACCTGTCGCTGCGCTTCGACCCGGCCTATGAGAAGATCTCGCGACGCTTCTACGAGCATCCGGAGCAGTTCGCTGACGCCTTCGCCCGCGCCTGGTTCAAGCTGACCCATCGTGACATGGGTCCGCGGGCGCGGTATCTCGGTTCGCTCGTGCCGAAGGAGATCCTGCCCTGGCAGGACCCGGTGCCCGCGGTCGACCACCCGCTGGTCGACGCGCAGGACATCGCCGCGCTGAAGGCGAAGGTGCTCGCCTCCGGCCTCACCGTCCCGCAGCTGGTCGCCACCGCCTGGGCGTCGGCCTCGACCTTCCGCGGCTCCGACAAGCGCGGCGGCGCCAATGGTGCGCGCATCCGCCTGGCGCCGCAGAAGGACTGGGCGGTCAACCAGCCGGCCCAGCTGGCGACGGTGCTGGCCAAGCTGGAGGCGATCCAGACGGAGTTCAACGCCTCGGCGGCCGGCGGCAAGAAGATCTCGCTGGCCGATCTGATCGTCCTCGCCGGTGGTGCCGCGGTCGAGAAGGCGGCGAAGGATGCCGGGCAGGATGTCCAGGTGGCCTTCACCCCGGGCCGCACCGACGCGTCGCAGGAGCACACCGACGTCGACTCCTTCGCGCCGCTCGAGCCGAAGGCCGACGGGTTCCGCAACTATGTCGGCGATGCGCGGGGCCTGCCGCCCGAGGAACTGCTGGCCGACCGGGCGCAGCTGCTGACTCTGACGGCACCCGAGCTGACGGCCCTGGTCGGCGGCCTGCGCGTGCTGGGCGCCAATGCCGGGAACTCCCCGCATGGCGTCTTCACCAAGCGGCCGGGGGTGCTGAGCAACGACTTCTTCGTCAACCTCCTCGACATGGGCACGCAATGGCAGCCGTCCGCGGATGCCCATGGCGTGTTCCAGGGCCGGGACCGGAAGACGGAAGAGGCCAAGTGGACCGCCACCCGCGTCGACCTGATCTTCGGGTCGCATTCTCAGCTGCGGGCGCTGGCCGAGGTCTATGGCAGCTCCGACGGGCAGGCGCAGCTCGTGAAGGACTTCGTGGCGGCGTGGACCAAGGTGATGAACCTCGACCGGTTCGACGTCGCCTGATGTCGATGGCGGGTCCCCGGCGGCGACGCCGGGGACCCGCTCCACCGTTGCATATCGTCAACTCTACGCGGTCTTACCGCTCCACCGTCCGGTTCCAGCGGTCGTTCCAGTCCGGCCGGTGGGCGTTGATCTGGTCCCAGTCGACCGTGACCGCGTGCTCGAGATAGCCGCGCATCTCCTTCACCTGCGCCGCGGTCTCAGGCGTCGGGCCGTCGACCTTGGTGTTGGACGGGATCTGGTTGCCGTATTGCAGCGCCTTGGCCTGGGCCTCCGGCGTCAGCAGGTACTGCGCCAGCTTCTGCGCCAGTGCCGGCTCGGAGTTCCCGGCGACGACGCATTCCGCCACCATCAGCACCACCGCGCCCTCCTTCGGCTGGGCATAGGCGACCGGGATACCCTTGTCCTGGAAGCTGGCGACGGCGGTCGGCGTCAGCGGGAAGATCGCCGCCTCGTCGGTCTGCACCATCTCCGACAGCTTGGCCGAGCTCGGGATGTATTCCAGCACGTTCGGGCCGATGCTCTCGCCCCACTTCGCGAAGCCCGGATCGACATTGTCCTCGCTGCCGCCCTGGATGCGGTTGAACATCAGGAAGCCGTGCAGCCCGTAGGTGCTGCTGGACAGCGACTGGAACACGACCTTGCCCTCGTATTTCGAGTCGGCCAGGTCCATCCAGGAGGTCGGCGCCGCCCAGCCCTGCTCCTGGAACATCCTGGTGTTGTAGGCGAGGCCGGTCACGGTGACGGTGACGCCCAGCGCCATGTCGTCCTTGATCCGCGCGGCGGGGTACAGGTCGGCCATCGCCGGCACGGTCTCGGTCTTCTGGCACAGGCCCATGCCGATGGCGCGGACCATGACGCCGTCATCGAGGAAGGCGAGGTGCATCTGCGGGTTGTCCTTGGCCGCCTGCAGCTTGGCCAGCACCTCGGAGGAGGTGCCGGGCACCACCACGACCTTGGCGTCGTTGGCCTTCTCGAAATCCGGAAAGACGTACTGGCTGTACGCCTTCTCCATGTCGCCGCCATTCATGCCGAGATAGATGGTCTTGGTCTCCGCCATCGCCGCGCCCGAGGTCAGCAGCGCCGTCGTGGCCAGCAATGCGGTTCCGATCCGTCCGTTCATGTCGCTCTCTCCTGTTTCCGGTTGTTGATATTCAGGCCGCTGTTCCGGCGAAGCGGCCGATGTCGAAGGCCTCGATCGGGGTGGTGCTGCGGCCGTCGCGCGCCAGCTCGGCCAGCACCTCGCCGACCGCCGGGCCGATCTGGAAGCCGGCGCCGGAGAAGCCGAAGCCGTGGATCAGGCCCGGCGTGGTGCGGCTCGGCCCCAGCACCGGGTTGCGGTCGGGCGTGTCGCCTTCGATCCCGCTCCAGAACCGGATCACCTGGGCGCCGCGCAGGGCCGGGAACAGCTCCGCGGCCTGGCGCAGCAGCGCGCCGATGGCGCTGCGGCCGGGCCGGGCGCGGTCGGCATCCAGCCCGATGCCGCGGCCGCCGCCCATGACGCAGTTGCCGCGCTCGACCTGGCGGGCATAGACGCTGCCGCCTTCGACCCCGACATTGATGTCCATCAGGCGCGGCAGCGGTTCGGTCACCGCCATGTTGGGATGGGCCGATTCCAGCGGCACGGTCTCGCCGAAGGCGGTGGCGAAGCGGCCGGACCAGGCGCCGGCGCAGTTCAGCAGCAGGCGGGACCGGATCTCCAGCCCGTCGCCGGCCAGCAGGCGGAAGCCGTCGCCGTCGCGCACCGCCTCCTGAACCGCGGTCTGCTCGCGGATGTCGGCCCCGGCCTTGCGCGCGGCGCGGGCGAAGCCGGGCGACACCAGGCGCGGATTGGCATGGCCGTCATCCGGGCACCAGGATCCGGCGAGGGCCCGGTCGCCCAGCCAGGGCCAGCGGGCGCGGAAGGCGTTGCCGGCGACGATCTCGAGCCCGAGGCCGAGGTCGCGCACCCGGCCCTGATAGGCCTCCAGTGACGCCAACTCGGCCTCGCTGCGGGCCAGCTTGAGGTGGCCAGAGCGGATGTACTCGCCGTCGATGCCGATCGTCTCGGGCAGGCGCTGCCAGATCGCATGGGCGCGCTGCGACAGCGGGATCTGCTCCGGCGGCCGGCCCTGGCGGCGCACGCCGCCATAGTTCACGCCGCTGGCCTGGGCGCCGCAGAAGCCGCGCTCCAGCAGCAGCACCGACATCCCGATGCGGCGCAGCGCCAGGGCCGCGGCCGCGCCGGCGATGCCGCCGCCGATGATGGCGACGTCTGTGTCGATGCGCTGGGTGACAGTCATGCCGCTGCCTCCGGCGCGTCCTCGATCGCGATCGGGATCGGCTTGACCGGGGCCTGGCCGCGCAGCCGACCCACCGCTTCGACCGGCACGCCGCGATGGGCGGCCAGGATCTCGGCCGCCGCGGCGCCGCACATGCGGCCCTGGCAGCGGCCCATGCCGACCCGGCACAGCGCCTTCAGCCGGTTCAGCTCAGGCGTGCCCCAGCGGGTGGCGGTGGCGCGCAGCGTGCCGGCCGACACCTCTTCGCAGCGGCAGACCACGAGATCATCCGGCGCCGTGGCGGCCCAATCGGCGGGGAAGGGGAAGGCGCGCTCCAGCCCGTGGCGGAACCGGCCGATCGCCGTCAGCTTCGCCTCCAGCCGCGCGGCGCGGGCGCGGTCGACCGGCCGGCCGAGATCCTGCAGCAAGGCCAAGGCCGCGCGTTCGCCGGCCAGCTCGGCCGCGTCCGCTCCGGCGATGCCGGCACCGTCGCCGGCAAGGTATAGACCGGGCACGCTGCTGCGGCCGGCAGCGTCGCGCTCCGGCAGCCAGGCGCGGTTCAGCGGGTCGAAGCGGAAGCGGCAGCCGGCCAGGTCGGCCAGTTGGGTCTCGGACCGCAGGCCAGTGCCGAAGGCGACGGCGTCGCAGTCGATGCGATGCTCGCGCTCGCCGTCGTGCCAGACGAGGCCCTCGACCCGTTCGGTCCCCAGGATGCGCAGCGGCCGGGCGCCGTGGCGCATGGGCACACCGCCGGCCTTCAGCGCCGCGATCAGGCGCAGGCCCTTGGCCAGCACCGCCGGGCCGCGCAGCAGCCCAGGCAGGGCGGCCAGCTTGTCGGCCTGCCGGGCGGTGTCCAGGACGGCCACGACCTCCGCCCTGGCCTTGAGATATTGCGAGGCGACCAGCGGCAGCAGCGGGCCGGTGCCGATGAAGGCGACGCGCCGGCCGATGCCGCAGCCCTGGTATTTCAGCGCCACCTGCGCCGCGCCCAGGCTGTAGGCGCCGGGCAGGGTCCAGCCAGGGATCGGCAGGATGCGGTCGGTGGCGCCGGTGGCCAGGATCAGGTGGCTGTAGGGCAGCCGCTCGGCCTGGCCGTCGCACAGCAGGTCCAGCGCCCCGGCCTCGATGTTCCAGACCAGGGTCTGCGGCCGGTGGTCGATAGCCAGCCCGTCGATGGTCCGGTGCAGCGCCTCGGCCTTGGATGCCTCGGTGCCGTAGAGGGTTTTGGCGTCGCGGGTGAAGCCGTCCGGCTGGCGGCGATAGATCTGGCCGCCGCCCTTGGCGGCCTCGTCCACCACCACCGGCCGCAGCCCGGCCGCCACGAGGGCCTGGGCGGCGCGGATGCCGGCCGGGCCGGCGCCGACGATGACCGGCCGGATGTCGCCGCTCATGCCGCCCCTCCCGGTCCGGTGACCAGCCGCATGCCCTCTGCGATGGCGGTGGAGCAGGCGCGGAAGCGCTGCCCGTCCTCGGTCGCCACCCAGCAATCCTGGCAGGCGCCCATCAGGCAGAAGCCGGCGCGGGGGCCGCCGCTGAATTCCGACCGCCGCAGCCGGTCGGCCGTGGTCAGGATCGCGGTCAGCACCGTGTCGCCGGCCAGCGCCGTGGCCGGGCGGCCGTCCAGCCGGAAGCGGATCTCGGGCCGGCCTTTCTCGGCCAGGCGGGTCAGGATGGGCATGAGGAGGATCCGGTCACTGGCGGCCGACCAGGATGCGGTCGAGGCCGTAGATGCGGTCGAGCACGATCATGGTGACGGCGGTGACGGCGACCATCAGCGCCGAGACGGCGGCCATCATCGGGTCGATCGATTCCGTCGCGTACATGTACATCCGCACCGGCAGGGTGACGGTGGCGGGCGAGGTGACGAAGATCGACATCGTCAGCTCGTCGAAGCTGTTGATGAAGGCCAGCAGCCAGCCGCCGGCGACGCCGGGCAGGATCATCGGCAGGGTGATGCGGCGGAACACGGTGAAGGCGCCGGCGCCCAGCGACGCCGCCGCCTGCTCGGTCGACCGGTCGAAGCCGACCAGGGCGGCGATCACCAGCCGCAGCGCATAGGGCGTGATCACCACGCTGTGCGCCAGCACCAGCCAGAAGAAGCTGCCGGCGGCGCCGAGCCGCGAGAACAGCTGCAGCAGCGCCACGCCCAGCACCAGATGCGGGATCAGCAGCGGCGACAGGAACAGCGCGTTCAGCGCGTCGCGGCCGCGGAAGGCGTAGCGGGTGGTGGCGATGCCGGCCGGCACGGCGATCGCGGTCGACAGCGTCGCCGACAGCGTCGCCAGCCACAGGCTGTTCCAGAAGGACTGCAGGAAGTCCGGATGGTGGAACACCGCATCGAACCAGCGCAGCGAGAGGCCGGCGGTCGGCAGGCTCAGCGTGTTCTCCGGCGTGAAGGCGACCAGGCAGACGATCGCCAGCGGCGCCAGCATGAAGATCACGACCAGCGTGTGGAAGACCAGGGCGAGGGGACCGTTGCGGGACATCGGCACCTCAGCCGAGGGTCTTCCGGTACCGTCCTTCGACGATCCGGTTGTAGCCGAGCATGATGGCCAGGTTGGCGACCAGCAAGATCACCGCGATGGCGGCGCCCAACGGCCAGTTCAGCGAGCTCAGGTATTCGTCATAGACCACGGTCGCGACCATCTTCAGCCGCCGCCCGCCGAGCAGGCCGGGAATGGCGAAGGAGCTGGCGGCGAGGCCGAACACGATCAGGCTGCCGGACAGCAGGCCGGGCAGGACCTGCGGCAGCACCACCCGGCGCAGCACGGTGGCGTGCGACGCGCCCAGCGACAGCGCCGCCTGCTCGGCCGCCGGGTCCAGCTTCTGCAGCGAGGTCCAGACCGGGATGACCATGAACGGCACCATGACGTGGACCAGCGCCACCACCACCGCGGTCTCGGTGTAGAGCAGCCGGATGCGGCCGAGGCCCAGCGCCTGCGTCGCCTCGTTCACCAGGCCGGTCGGGCCCAGCAGCATGCTCCAGCCGAAGGCGCGGACCACGACCGAGACCAGCAGCGGCGCCAGCACCACCAGCAGGAAGACCGACCGCCAGGGGCTGCGCATCCGGCTCAGCACATAGGCCTCGGGCGCGCCGACCACGATGCAGATCAGCGTGGTCAGGGCCGACAGGCGGAAGGTGCGCAGGAAGATCTCGTAATAATAGGGGTCGGTCAGCACCGTCAGGTACTGGCCGAGGGTCCAGGCGTCCTGCACGCCGGTGGCGTGGTCGTAGACGTGGAAGGACAGGATCAGGGTCAGCGCCAGCGGCGTCAGCACCAGCCCGGCGAACAGGATCGTCGCCGGCAGCACCATCGCCGCCGGGGCCAGGCGCCCCTCGGCGGTCGCCGCGCTCATCGGAAGGCCTCGGCGGCCTCGGCGTCGCGCAGCACCCGGACCATCTCCGGCGCCCAATCGATGCCGGCTTGAGCGCCCTCGGCCAGCGGTTCGCCGCCGAGGTTCGGCGCCGCTACCAGGAGTTCGCCGGCCGGGCTGTCCAGATGGTACAGCCACTGGCTGCCCAGGAAGTAACGGCGCGACACCGTGCCGGGCAGCCGGCCGGTGCCGGGCGCGCCCAGCACCAGCTTCTCCGGCCGCAGGCACAGCAGCACGCGGGCGCCGGCGGGCAGGCCGTCGCCGGGCACCTCCAGGGTCGTGGCGCCGACCGTCACCCGCGCCACGGCGCCGGCCTGGGCGACCACCCCGTCCAGCAGGTTGGCCTTGCCGACGAAGTCGGAGATGAAGCGGCTGCGCGGATGCTCGTACATCCGGTAGGGCTGGTCGATCTGGGTGATGCGGCCGCGCTCCATCACCACCACCCGGTCGCTGATCGACAGCGCCTCGGACTGGTCGTGGGTGACCATGATCGTGGTGGTGCCGGTGCGGCGCTGGATCTGGCGCAGCTCGAACTGCATCGCCTCGCGCAGCTTGGCGTCCAGGTTGGACAGCGGCTCGTCCAGCAGCAGCACCGGCGGCTCGATCACCAGGGCCCGGGCCAAAGCGACGCGCTGGCGCTGGCCGCCGGACAGGGACCGCGGATAGCGGCCGGCGAGGTGGTCGAGATGGACCAGCGCCAGCGCCTCCTCCACCCGCTTCGCCCGCTCCGGCTTGGCGACGCCGCGCATCTCCAGGCCGAAGGCGACGTTGTCGGCCACGGTCATGTGCGGGAACAGGGCATAGCTCTGGAACACCACGCCGAGGCCGCGGCGGTTCGGCTTCACCCGGGTCAGGTCCTGCCCGTCCAGCAGGATCCGCCCGGTGGTGGCCGGGACGAAGCCGGCGACCATCTGCAGCGTCGTGGTCTTGCCGCAGCCGGAGGGGCCGAGCAGCGACACGAACTCGCCGCGCTCCACGGTCAGGTCGAGATCGGCGACCGCCGCGACGTCGCCATAGAGCTTCGAGATCCGCTCGAGACGGAGGAAGGTCACTGCAGTCTCCCTGGCATCCCTGTCGATAGCCGTTCCGCGCTGCCGCGCATCGGCCCCGCCGGTCTTGCTTCCGTGGAACGGAAGGCGCCGGCGCGTCTTTCCAGAAGACTCTTTCGCGGCGGTGAGTCAAGGAGACATTCCATTTTATTGAGAGTATTGTGAGAAAGATTCCGGAAAACGGAATTTATAGCGCAGAATTCGACCTGGAGCTTCCGGAAATGGCGAAAGAGAGCGAGGCCCCGGGCAAGAGCCTGCAGCGCGGCTTCGCCATCCTGCGGGCCTTGGCCGAGGCGGGCGGCGAGGGGGCGAAGCTGATCCGCATCGCCGAGACCACCGGCCTGACCCAGGCGACCGTGCACCGGCTGCTGCAGGCGCTGCTGGCGGAGGGGGTGGTCGAGCAGGACGGGCGCAGCCGGCTGTACCGGCTCGGCATCGACTTCTTCGCCCTGGCGGCGCGGGCCGGGAACCCCGGCAATTTGCGCGACCTGTGCCGGCCGGTGCTGCAGCGCCTGTCGGCCATGCTCGGCGACACCGTGTTCCTGCTGGTGCGCAGCGGCTTCGACGCGATGTGCCTGGACCGCTGCGAAGGGCCGTTCCCGATCCGCTCCTTCACCGGCGACATCGGCGGCCGGGTGCCGCTCGGGGTCGGGCAGGGAGCGCTGGTGATCCTGGCCTTCCTGCCGGAGGCGGAGCGCGAGGAGGTGATCCGCTTCAACGTCCCGCGCCTGGTCGGCCAGGGCTTCATGGACGAGGTCTATCTCCGTGCCGAGATGGCCAAGGCGCGCGAGACCGGCTTCGCCGCCCGGCGCGACTTCGTGCTGCCCGGCATGGGCGGCGCGGCGGTGCCGATCCTCGACCGCGACGGCCGGGCGGTGGCGGCACTCAGCATCGGCACGATCTCGGAGCGGCTGGGCGAGGACCGGCTGCCGACCGTGGTCGAGATCCTGAAGCGCGAGGCGACGGCGATCGGACCGCGCCTCAACCCGTTCGACCCGGCGCTGCGCCGCCCCGCCCAGTCGCTGGGCAGCGCTGCGCGTGGAGGGTGAGGCTTCCGTTTTCGGTGTCGATATGCCAGGGAGGGCCGGCATGACCGATGATCCCGCGCTCGACACCCTGTTCCTGCCGTTCCACAGCGGCACCCTGGCCTGGCCGGCAGATGGCCGGGCGCTGCTCCTAGGCGCCCGCGCCGGCGCCGCCCTGGCCGAATTCGCCTCGCCGGCCCTGGCCTGCGAGCAGAGCTTCCGGCCGCGGGCCGCGGCGCTGGAGGCGGCGGGGCTGGCGGTGTCGACCCGGGTCGAGGGCCGCTTCCCGCTGGTGCTGGTGCTGCCGCCGCGCCAGCGCGAGGCGGCGCGGGCGCTGCTGGCCCGGGCGCTGGACCAGGCCGAGCCCGGTGGGATGGTCGTGGTCAGCCTGGCCAACACCGACGGGGCGCGCTCGGCCGAGGAGGATCTGGCCCGGCTGGCCGGCCCGATCGACAGCCTGTCGAAGAACCGCTGCCGCGTGTTCTGGGTGCGAGCCGGCGCTGGCGATCCGGCCCTGCAGGCCGAGTGGGTGGCGCTGGATGAACCGCGGCTGGTGGCCGACGGTCGCTTCCTCAGCCGCCCGGGCCTGTTCGCCTGGGACCGGATCGACCCCGGCTCGGCCCTGCTGGCCGCGCATCTGCCGGCGGATCTGAAGGGGCAGGGCGCCGATCTCGGCGCTGGCTTCGGCTACCTCGCGGCCGAGGTCCTGGACCGCTGCCCGGAGGTGACGGCGCTGGATCTCTACGAGGCGGAGGCCGGGGCGCTGGACCTGGCGCGGCGGAACCTCGAGCCCTATGCCGGCCGGGCCGAGCTCGATTTCCTCTGGCATGACGTCGCCGCCGGGCTGCCGCGGGACCGGCGCTACCATTTCGTCGTCACCAACCCGCCCTTCCACGAGGGCGGGCGGGCCGACCGGCACGATCTCGGCCGCGCCTTCATCGCCGCGGCGGCGGCGGCGCTGCGTCTCAAGGGCCGGCTGTTTCTCGTGGCGAACCGGCAGCTGCCCTATGAGGCGACGCTGGAGCAGGCCTTCACCATGGTCCGCCGCATTGCCGACGACGGTGCCTACAAGGTGATCGAGGCGGCGAAGGGCGTGCGATGAAGGACGCCGGATGAAGCTTGTCCGCCGCCTCGCCAATCTCGGCTATGGCAGCCGCAGGCAGGTCGAGGCGCTGCTGCGAGACGGCCGCGTCACCGATGCCGACGGCGGGCCGCTGGGCGCCGAGGCACAGCCGGAGCACGAGGACATCCGGATCGACGGCCAACCGCTCGACCCGCCGCCCGGTGCGGTGCTGATGCTGCACAAGCCGGCCGGCTACACCTGCTCGACCAGCGATCCTGGCCGGGTGGTGTATGAGCTGCTGCTGCCGCGCTTCCGGCTGCGCAACCCGATCATCGCTCCGGTCGGGCGGCTGGACCGCGACACCACCGGCCTGCTGCTGCTGACCGATGACGGACCGCTGCTGCATCGGATCATCTCGCCGAAGAGCCGGATTCCGAAGATCTACGAGGCCACGCTGGCGCGCGACCTGACCGGGGAGGAGGCAGCGGTCTTCGCCGCCGGCACGCTGATGCTGCGGTCCGAGACCACGCCGCTGGAGCCGGCGATACTGGAGCCGCTGGGGCCGCGCCGCGCCCGGCTGACCGTGACCGAGGGCCGCTACCATCAGGTCCGGCGCATGTTCGCGGCCGCCGGCAACCATGTCGAGGCGCTGCACCGGACCGCCATCGGCGGCCTCGGCCTCGATGATTTGGCAGAAGGCAAGTGGCGGCTGCTGGTCCCCGCCGACGTGGCGACAGTGTTCAAGCCGACGGCACCTTGAACACATGTTCGGCCACTCAGGCCCCAGCGCGTCATCGGAATGTAATATTATGTCTTCGTTCATGATTTTCCTTGTCGGGGCGCTACCGCTGGCGCAGAGTGCCGACCCTGCAGGTCGGAGATCGGCCGCGGGGGCGCCGAGCAGATTTTCTGCCGTCAGCCCCGTCGGCCCGTGTGTTTGTCGGTTTGGCATCCGTCCCCGGTGCCGATGCGCTTCACAGGATCCGTCGCATCGCCGATGAACATGGGAGCGATCTTCTCCTGCTAGAACCACGGCACGCGGCGGGCCTTCGGGGCCGCCAAGGGCCGCAACGACAAAAGCCGCTGGAGGAACCGCCATGGCAGGTCAGCACCGCAGGCGTCCCAGGACGAGTCCGGCCCCGCTTCGGGCGGATGAACACGAGCAAACCGCTCTTCCGCCGAAGAAGGCCGCGAACGACACCGACGTTGTGGTCCCGATGAGGGAGATCGCGGAAATGGCCCCTCCGGCCGAACAACCCGCCGCACCCCGCCCGTCCCGCATCCAGGCCGCCCTGCGGGCGGAGATGCTGTGCCGCGGGCTGCGCCTGTCCCAGGCGGAATTCGCCCGCCGCTACGGACCGGCCGGCGCCATCGTGCGCAACTGGGCGCCGATGCGCTCCGGCGTTTCCGTGAAAGACTAGGCACTCTCCCTCTCGCCGCGGCGGCTGACCCTTATCGCAGCCCCGCGGCTTCGCCTCTTCCGGGCAAGCAGTTCAGCCCGCCCTCGAGCGGGTGATTTTAATCAAAATTCGCTCGAACCCGCTCCACCGCCGGGAAGGCGAGGGAGCCGGGACCATGCGTCTTGCCCCCGGCTGAGCCGCAGGCCACAGTCGGCCCGGGGGTGAGGATGAGCGATTCACGGCCGGACAGCACCGAGGACATGCAGACCATCGCCATCGGGCGGCTGGTCATCGGCCTGCTGCAGGGCGTGGCGCTTTATCTCCTGTGGCGGGTCGCCGACGAGCCGATCTGGGTGGCTCAGCTGCGGCCCCTGTTCGCCGCGGCGGCCCTGGTGATCATCTATGTGCCGCTGGTCGCCCTTGTCGGCCTCGGGTCCCTCCGCCTCAGGACATTTCTGGCCTGGACGATCGTCGCGGCGCTGGTCCTCGCCGGGCTGGGCGTCCACGATGCCGGCCGGGCGATCGACGCCCGGGGCGGGCCGTGGCCGTCCTTCGGCCTTTGGGTCTCTGCCGCGGCGATGGTGTTCATCGCGCATCACCTGATCGCCGCCGCGGATGCCGAGCGCCGGATCATCGCCTCCTATCCGCGCTACTTCGAGATCGCCTGGAAGCATGGTGTCCAGCTGGCGTTGTCCGGCGCCTTCGTCGGCGTCTTCTGGCTGGTGCTGTATCTCGGCGCGGCCCTGTTCGACATGATCGGCATCCGGCAGGTGCGCGACGTCATCGGCGAGAGATGGTTCGTCTTCCCGGCGACCGCGGTGATGGCCGCGGCGGCGATCCACCTGACCGATGTGCGGTCGGGATTGATCCGCGGCATCCGCACCGTCGCGCTGACCCTGCTGGCGTGGCTGGCGCCGCTGCTGGCCGCCCTGACGGCCGCCTTCCTGCTGGCGTTGCCCTTCACCGGCCTGGAGCCGCTGTGGCGCACCGGCCGCGCGGCGGCCCTGCTGCTCGGTGCCGCCGCGACCCTGATCGTCCTGATCAACGCCGCCTACCAGGATGGCCAGCCCGACCGGCCGCCGCCGGCGCCGCTGCGCTGGGCCGGCCGGCTGGCCGCCATCCTGCCGGCCGCGCTGACCGGCCTGGCCGCCTATGCGATCTGGCTCAGGGTCGACCAACACGGCCTGACGCCCGAACGCGTCATCGGCATCGCCTGCGTCGTGGTGGGCGCCTGCTACGCGCTGGGCTATGTCGCGGCGGCGTTGCGGACCGCGCCCTGGCTCAAGCCGCTGGAGTCCACCAACATCGTTGCGGGCGTGGCCGCGGTCGCGGTGCTGCTGGCCCTGTTCACGCCGCTGGCCGATCCGGCAAGGCTGTCGGTGGCCGATCAACTGCGGCGGCTGCGGAACGGGACCGTGTCGGCCGCCGAGTTCGACTACTATTTCCTGCACTCCAGCGGCGCTCGCTACGGCCGCTCGGCCCTGGAGCAGCTGGCGGCGCAAGGCGGCGCGGCCGGTGAGCGGGCGGCCGAGACACAGTGGCTGGGTACCCGGCAGCGCCGTCAGCACCGTCAGGAAGCCGCCATCACCCCGGAGATCCGCCGGGCCAACATCAGGGTGTGGCCTGATGGGCGGAGCCTGCCGGACAATTTTCTGCGCCAGGATTGGAGCACGGGATGGCCGCAGCCCAGCTGCCTGACGGCGAAGGCCGAATGCGAGGCGTTCTTCGGCGATCTCACCAGCGACGGCGTCGCGGAGGTGCTGTTGTCGGCGGGCGGCATGATCAGCGCCTATCAGGAGCAGGAGGGACGGTGGGAGTTGATCGGGCGGCTGGAGCCGGGCACCTGCCCCGGGCTAGTGGAGGCGATGCGTGCGGGGAACCTGGCCCCGGCGCCGCCGCGTTTCGCGGATCTAGACGTTGCCGGCCAGCGGCTGCGGCTGGAGACGGGCCGGACGCCGGTGTCCGGCTGCGGCAAATCGTGAGCCGGGCGGCCTGAATGCGCTGGGAGGGACGGACGGCGATGGCGCGGGCCTGGGTCCGGCTGCCGTCGGGCAAGCGGCTGGATCTGCTCAACCCCACCCCCTTCGACTGGGACGACCGCGACCTGGCGCTGGGCCTCGCCCGGACCTATCGCTGGGGCGGGCATTCGGCTTGGCCGCTGCCGCTTTCCGTCGCCCAGCATTCGCTGGCCGTGCTGGCGCTGTGCCGGGCCTGGGCGCCGGCCCCGCTGTCGCCGCTGGCCGAGCTGCGCGAGCTGCTGCACGACGCCGATGAGGGGCTGCTGGGCTTCGACCCGCTGTCGGTGATCAAGCCGTTCCTGGGCCAGGAGTTCCGCGACCTGGCTGCGCGGCTCGAGGACACGGTGTTCCTGCGCTATGGCCTGCCGCGCTGGACGGTGGAGCAGAAGGCCTTCCACAAGCGGGCCGACCGGGTGGCCGCGGCCAGCGAGGCGATCCATGTGGTCGGCTGGACCCGCGACGAGGTCTGGCGGGTGCTGAAGATCCGCTTCCGCCCGGTCGAGGACGACCCGCTGCTGCCGGCCTATGGCGGCACGCCCTGGGAGCCCTGGTCCCCTGACCTTGCGGCCGACCGTTTCCTGGAGGAGCTGGGCCGGCTGAAGGCGGCGGCCGGCTAAGAAGCGTGCGGGGACCGACGGGCGATGAAGCGCGCCACCGCCGGGCCCAGCAGCACCACCAGGGAGAAGCGCACGGTCTGCAGCGCCATGACGAAGGGCAGGTCGACATCGCTCGAGGCGGCGATGATGGCGATCGAATCCATGCCGCCCGGGCTGGTCGCCAGATAGGCCGTCAGCGGGTCGACCCCGAGCGTCCGCACCAGCACGAAGGCGAGGCCGCTGCAGAAGGCGATCAGCGCCACGATCGACAGCAGGATCTGCGGCAGCGCCCGGGCGGCGTGCACCAGCACCGAGCGGGTGAAGCCGAGACCGATGTTCCAGCCGATCAGCGCATAGGCGAGGGCGAGCAGCCATTCCGGCAGCTCGATCTCGATCAGGCCCAGGGCGTGCAGCACCGCCCCGACCACCAGCGGCACCAGCATCGAGCCGGCGGGGATGCGCAGCCGCTGCCCGGCCACGGCGCCCAGCGCGGCCAGGGCCAGCGTCGCCGCGAAGGGGCCGGCATCGATCGGCGGGAACCAGATGATCGCCGCCGGCCCGGCATCGCCGGTGTCGATCCAGAAGCGGGCGATCAGCGAGGCGGCGGTGGCGACGCAGACGACGCGCAGATACTGCATGAAGGCGACCAGCCGGGCATCGGCGCCGAACGCCTCGGCCATCAGCACCATGGCGGTCGCGGCGCCGGGGGAGGAGCCCCAGACGCCGGTGGTGCCGGGCAGCACCTGCCAGCGGCTCATCAGCCAGCCCAGCAGGCTGCTGGCGGCCAGGGTCGACAGCACGATCGCCAGGAACAGCGGCCAGCTTTGCAGGAAGGTGACCAGGATCGCCGGCGTGATCGCCCCGGCGATCAGGCAGCCGATGATCGCCTGGGCGCCGAGATAGGGCTGGCGCGGCACGCGGATGGTGCCGCCACCGACGCCGACCAGGATGCCGCCGACCATCGGGCCCAGCAGCAGCGCCGCGGGCAGGGCGGCGGCCTCCAGCAGGCCGGCGACGGCGACCGAGACGGCCAGCAGGACGGCCCATTGCCCGGCACGCGGAAGCCTGGCCAGGACCGGCAGGGCCGGGCCGTTCACGGAAACCACTGCAGCCTCGCTTTCCGCCTCAGGTCCGGCTGAGCAGGATGTCCGCCGCCTGGGAGGCGATTCCGATGCGGGGCAGGATAGACTCGACGGCGAGGCCATGCACCCCTGCCGGCAGGCGCATCAGGCCTGACGCGGCGGCAGGACGACCAGGCGCAGGGCGATCAGCAGCGCCGCCATGGCCAGGGCGCCGATCATCAGGACGACGCCGGACCAGCCCCAATCGGCCCAGGCCACGCCGCCGAGCGAGCCGGCGACGCTGGAGCCGAGATAGTAGAAGAACAGGTACAGCGAGGAGGCCTGGGCGCGGGCGTGCAGTGCCCGGCGGCCGACCCAGCTGCTGGCCACCGAATGGGCGCCGAAGAAGCCGAAGGTCAGCACCGCGACGCCGGCGACGATCGCCCACAGATCGTCGCCGCGGGTCAGGGCGATGCCGGCCAGCATCAGCACGATCGGCGCCCAGAACACCCGGCGGCGGCCGAGCACCCCGGCGAGATGGCCGACCCAGATCGACGCGCCGATGCCGATCAGATAGACCACGAAGATCGCTGCGACCGCGGTCTGGCTGAGGCCGTAAGGCGGTGCGAGCAAGCGGAAGCCGGTGTAGTTGTAGAGCGTGACGAAGGCGCCCATCAGCAGGAAGCCTTCCAGGAACAGCCAGCGCAGCCCGGGGTCACGCAGATGGTCGGCAAAGGCGGCCAGCAGCAGCCGCGGCCGCAGCGGCCGGGGCTTGAAATGCGCCGAGGGCGGCAGGCTGCGCCAGAACAGCACGGCGCAGACCAGGCCGGAGAGGCCGACGAAGCCGAGGCCGAGGCGCCAGGAGGCGACGTCGGTCAGCACGCCGGCGATCAGGCGGCCGCCGAGCCCGCCGAGCGCGCTGCCGCCGATGAACAGCCCCATCGCCAGCCCGACCGAGCGCGGATGCATCTCCTCGCTGACATAGGCCATGGCGACGGCCGGCAGCCCGCTCAGCGTCAGCCCCATCAGCGCCCGCAGCAGCAGGAGGCCATGCCAGGACGGCATCAGGGCGGCGAGCACGGTCAGCACGGCCGAGGCGAACAGTGAGACCAGCATCATCGGCTTGCGGCCCCAGGCCTCGGACAGGGCGCTGGCCACCAGCATGGCGAAGGCCAGCGTGCCGGTGGTCAGCGACAGCGACAGGCTGCTCTCGGCCGCGCCGATCCCGTAGGTCTCGGCAAACACCGGCATCAGCGGCTGCACGCAGTACAGCAGGGCGAAGGTGGCGAAGCCGGCGGCGAACAGCGCCAGGTTGGTGCGGTGGAACGCGGTCGTGCCATGCTCGATGAAGGCGACGACGTCCTCGGCCGCCACCGTCCCGGCCGGCATGGTGTCGGCGGTCGAGGGCGGCGCGGACGAGCGCGGCAGCGACTGGACCGATGCGGTCACGGGATCTCTCCGCCGGGCCTGCGGAAGGGGGCCCGATCCTGACGGAAAACATGGCCCTGCCGATTGATAGTGTCCAATATGTTTGGCGGCATGTTTGATAGCTTTGGCGAATGATGGAACTGAGGCATCTGCGCTATGTCGTGGCCCTGGCCGAGGAGCTGCATTTCGGCCGGGCGGCGGCGCGGCTCGGCATCTCCCAGCCGCCGCTGAGCCAGCAGATCCAGGGACTGGAAGAGGAACTCGGCGCCCGGCTGTTCGAGCGCAGCAACCGGCGGGTGGCGTTGACCGAGGTCGGCCGGCTGTTCGTGGAGCAGGCGCGGGTGGTGCTGGCCGCGGCCGACCGGGCGGCGGAGGTGGTGCGCCGGGCGCAGCGCGGCGAGATCGGCGAGATCCGCATCGCCTTCACCGCCTCCGCCCCCTTCACCACGCTGATCCCGCAGACGATCTTCGCCTTCCGCCGCAGCCATCCGGACGTGCATCTGGAGCTGCAGGAGATGCCGACCCGGCAGCAGATCGAGGCGCTGGCCGAGCGGCGGCTGCAGATCGGCTTCCTGCGCAACCCGACCTTCCCGCCGGTGCCGGACGGGATCGAGGTGCGCGAGCTGTTCCGCGACCCGCTTGTGGCCGCGCTGCGGACCGACCATCCGCTGGCGGCGGGCGCCCCCGCGCCGCTGGCCCTGGCCGAGCTGGCCGATGAATCCTTCGTCTGCTATCCGCGCGACGCCGGCACCAGCCTGTACGACCAGATGATCGGCCTGTGCCGCGATGCCGGCTTCAGCCCGCGGCTGGGACAGGAGGCGCGCGAGGTCTCGACCATCGTCGGGCTGGTCGCGGCCGGGCTCGGCGTGTCGCTGCTGCCGGCCTCGCTGCAACGCATCCAGGTCGAGGGCGTGGTGTTCCGCCGGCTGTCCGACCCGGGCGCCGTCACCACCATGTGGCTGACCTGGCGCCGGGACGAGACTTCACCGGCGGCGCGCGCCTTCATCGAGATGGCGACCCGGCCGGACACGCTGTCTGGTGGCAGCCGCTAGATCTAGCCGCAACCCCGGCGCAGCCCGGCCACAATTGGTATGAATTTTCCGTGTCGCTGTTTCTTTTCGCTGGTGCAGCACGAAGGTTGGTGCGACGCTTCTCCTTGGCGACGTGATTTCCGTCGTCAGTGATCGGAAAGGCGACATGCGACGGGCAGCAGCCTGGCATCACCATCCGCTTCCCGGCTCCGACCAGGGGCAGCATCAGCATCGACACTCGTTCGAACGCCCCCTCGCAGGGGCGTTTGCTGTTTCCGGCCGCCCGTTCCGATCCGCCACCTGTCCTGTTCCACCCGACCCGACGGAGGGTTCCGGCGAATGAGATCACCCGGTGAAGGGGGCCGCAACTGGGATCCCCTGTTCGAGGATGCAAGCGAGAGCAAAGGACGACGTTCCATGGCCAAGCGCAGCGCTTCCACCGCCCGTATCGTCCCGATCAGCGAGGGCTACGACGATGATTTCCGGGAGCAGAGCTACCTGAAGACGGTCAAGCCGCGGACCGCCAATCAGGAGGTTCTGATGAAGGCGATCGACGGCCATGCCATGACCCTGGCCCTCGGCCCGGCCGGCACGGGCAAGACCTATCTCGCCGTGTCGAAGGCGGTCGAAGCGCTGACCGCCGAGCGGGTCAGCCGCATCGTCATCACCCGGCCGGTGGTGGAGGCGGGCGAGAGCCTGGGCTACCTGCCGGGCGACATCAACGAGAAGATGGACCCCTGGATGCGTCCGATCTACGACGCGCTGTCCGACCGTCTCGGCGCCAAGCAGGTGCGCCAGATGACCAAGGAGGGGATCGTCGAGATCGCGCCGCTGGCCTATATGCGCGGCCGCACCATCTCGCGCAGCTTCGTCATCGTCGACGAGGCGCAGAACATGACGTTCCAGCAGTTGAAGATGCTGCTGACCCGCCTCGGCTGGCACTCGACCATGGTGATCACCGGCGACCCCGACCAGACCGACCTGCTGCCCGGTCTGTCCGGGCTGGAGGAGGCGGCGCGGCGGCTGGAGCCGCTGGACGGCGTCGCCGTGGTCCGGCTGACCACCGCGGACATCGTGCGCCACCCGCTGGTCGCCGCGATGATGCCGCTCCTGGCCTGATCCGGAACCGCGGGGCGACCGCTGCCATTGGCTGGAGTGAGGGCTGCCGCACGGTCGGCGGCCCTCGTCACCAGCCACCATCCGCGGGCGGCTTGAGGCATGACGTCCGGCCGGTCGTTTCCAGGGACGGCCGGCGGGACACTCAGGACAAAAAGAAGGGCAGGCTCGGCCTGCCCTGACGACGTGACGTCAGCGTTGTCGCGTCAATGCGGCCCGTGGCCGGAGAGACCGCCCTTCCGCCCGGCTTCCGCCGCGCGCTCGCGGTCATTGGCGAAGTTGCCGCCACTTTCCTGCCCACCCTTGCGGCCTGCCGCCGCCGCCCGGGCCGGATCGTTCTTGAAGTTGCCGCCGCTGTGCTGGCCGCCCTTGCGGCCGGCTTCCGAAGCGCGGGCGGGATCATGGGCGAAGTTGCCGCTGCTCTTCTGGCCGCCCTTGCGGCCGGCTTCCGCCGCACGCTCCCGGTTGTAGGCGAAGTTCCCGGCGCCGCCCCGGTGCGGAGTCTGGCTGCTCGCCATATCCAAGCTCCCTTGCTGTGGGCTCACGTCATGGGAATAGGCCGCAGCGAGGCGAGGTTCCCAATGAAAAATCCTTAACTTTCAGCCGGTTCGTCAGGCTTCGCTTGCGGGCTTCCGGCGCGATTGTGCGCCTGCGGCAACGAGGCGGTTCCGTTCAGGATTTCAGTTCCAATAGTATACCGGCGAGTTTTGTCGCGGCGAACGGAGGAGCGGTGATGGTTGCGCGGCAGATGGTGGACGGGGCGTTCCATCCCTGTCCGATCCGGGACGTGCTGGACCGGATCGGCGACCGCTGGAGCCTGCTGGTGCTGCAGACGCTGGCGCCGGGGGTGAAGCGCTTCACCGTGGTCAAGCGCGAGATCGGCGACATCTCCCAGCGGATGCTGGCGCAGACGCTGCGTCGGCTGGAGCAGGACGGGCTGGTGTCGCGCACGGCGCATCCGACCATCCCGCCACGCGTCGACTACGCGCTGACACCGCTGGGCCGGTCGCTGATGGAGCCGCTGGACGCGCTGGTGCGCTGGGCCGACCAGCATCACGACAAGGTGCGCGCCGCCCGCATGGCGTATGTGCCGCCGACCGCGGAGGCGGCCTGACGCTCAGGCCGCAGGCTTCTGCGCCGCCCTTTTCTCGAGCGCCGGCGCGTCCAGGACCTGCAGCCGCCGTCCCTTGATCCGGAACAGCCCGTCGCGCTGCAGCCGCTTCAGCGTCCGGTTGGCGTGCACCAGCGAGATGCCGAGCGCATCGGCGATATGCTGCTGGGTGAGCGGGAACGGCATGCCGTCGTCCCGCACCATGTCGCGCGCCGCGGCCCGGCCATACAGATCGAGGACCAGCGCCGCCACCCGCTCCGGCGCCGTGCGCTGGCCCAGCGACAGCAGCTGCTCCTCCATCACGCGCTTCTGGTCCGCGGTCAGCGCGGCGAAGCGGAGGGCGATCTCCGGCTGGGTCTCGGACAGCCCGGCGACGTCCTGGTGGGGGACGACGCAGAGCGACACGTCGGTGACCGCTTCGACCGAGGTGACGGCGCTGTCGAAGAACTGGGCCTGGAAGCCGATCACGTCGCCCGGCAGGATGAAGGACAGGATCTGCCGGCGGCCGTCCTGCAGCGACTTGAAGCGCATCGCCCAGCCGCTGGTCACGGTGTAGAGCGGCGGGTTGGAATCGCCCTCCGTCATGATCCGCGCGCCGGCCAGGAAGCCGACATCCTCGACCCGGCGCCGCCGGATGTAGTCGAGCAGCTCGGGATCGAGGATCCTGAGCTGCGGCATGTCGGTGTCGAGCTTCACGTTCAGGTCGTGCGGGGACATGGCAGGCTCTCCCGGTTCGGCATGTCAGCAACGGGCCGAACCGGCAGCCGGTTCCGAGGTCCGCCGAAACGCGGCGGACCGGCCCGGCGGAAAGACCAGGGGCCGCCCCGGAGAACGGCCCCTCAACAATCCTGCTCAGACGGTTGAAAACGAGATCAGAGCAGGATGTCGGCGGCGATCAGGCCGGCGATGCCGCCGAGCACGATCTGGAAGTTGGACACCCCGTCGCCATCGATGTCGCCGGCGAGGGTGACCGCGTTGCCGCCGGCATTGACGGCGAAGCGCAGCTCTCCCGCCGTGTGCGTGTACAGGCCGGTGCCAATGAAGGTGAAGGCCTGGTCCCCGCCGGCGGCGGTGTTGGCGTCGATCAGCCTCAGGTCGATCAGGTCGCTCTGGCTGTGGCTGAAATCCCCGATCCGGTCGGCATTCGAGCCGATGCCGCTGTCCAGCGCCGACGAGAACACGAAGCGGTCGGCGCCGGCATTGCCTTGCAGGTTGTCCTTGCCGCCGCCACCATTGAGCACGTCGTTGCCGTCGCGCCCGAACAGGGTGTTGGTCCCGGCGCTGCCCGCAAGGCTGTCATTGCCGTCGCTGCCGCTGAGGTTCTCGATGCTGACCAGCAGGTCGCCCTGCGCGTCGCCGCCGAGGGCGGTGCCGTTGGCCAGGTTGATGGTCACGCCCGCCGCACTGTCGAGATAGCTCGCCAGGTCGATCCCGGCGCCGCCATGCAGGATGTCGGCGCCGGCGCCGCCGCGGAGCGAGTCGTTGCCGTTGTCGCCATAGAGGGCGTCGTTGCCGCCGCGGCCGATCAGCGAGTCGCCGCCGCGCCCGCCATGCAGCTGGTTCGCCGCGGCGCTGCCGAGCAGCCGGTCGGCCTGATCGCCGCCGAAGGCGTTCTCGATCGACCCCGCGGCGAATGTCACCGCCTTGCCGGCGAGGCTGGCCCGGCCGATCGCGAGATCGATCTCGCTCGCCGCCGACAGGGCGGCTGCGTTGATCGTGTCGCTGCCGCCATCCGTGTCGGACAGCGTCAGGCGAGATGCATCGGTCAGATGGGCGAAGTCGTTGGTGTAGTAGTAGGTGTCGTCGGCCGACAGCGCGTCGCCATAGAGCTTGAGCGTCCAGGAGTCGAGCAGGCCGGTCTTGTCGTTGCCGTCCGTGTCGGTGACCCGCAGCGTCCAGGTGCCCTGGCCGGTCTCGCCGCGCAGCAGCGTGCTGCCGAAGGTGAAGGTCAGGTTGGTGATGAAGTCGGCGGCCGTGGTCGGCGTGTCCAGCAGCAGGCTCGAGGTGCCGTCCGGCGAGACCAGCTCGATCTTCAGGTCGCCCATCTCCGCGTGGTTCAGCTTGACTGTGACCTCGACGCGGTCGATGTCGATGCCCTGGCTGATCACGGCGGTGGAGACCAGCGGCGCCGCGGGATCGTCGGCGATCGCGCCGGCCGCGCCCAGGGTGACGGTCTTCTCGACCGTGACCTCGTTGGCGCTGGTATGCGCGGCGCCCCAGGTCTCGGCCAGCCGGACCGCGGCCAGCGCATCGACCACGCCGAAGCCGAAATCATGGCTGACGGTGTAGCCGCCGCCGTTCCAGGTGCCGGCGCCGTTGATCTGGATCGCCTCGTTCGGATCCGACTGGCGGGCCGAGATCGCCAGGATCTCCTGCACGTCGCGCCAGCCCAGGCTGCCGTTCGCCTCGAGGATCAGCGCCACGATGCCCGACACCAAAGGCGCCGCCGAGGAGGTGCCGCCGAAGCCGCGCACGCCGTCGACACCTTGGTAGTCGCCGGCGCCGTAGCCGTCGTCGCCGGTGCGGTCGGTGGTGACGATGCGGTCATTCGTGCCGGTCAGGCCGCTGCTCGGCGTGGCGACCAGGATCGAGGCGCCCGGACTGCTGTACCAGGAGGTCTTGCCGTCGTCGGCGACCGCGGCGACCGTGATCGTGTAGCGGTTGTTGTCGAAGGAGTGGTAGTTGGCGTTGTCGTCGTCCGCGCGGCCGTTGCCGCCGGCCATCACGATGATGGTGCCGAGCCCGCCGCGGCCGTTGTCCGCCGCGTTGATCGTCGCGTCCCGGGCCGGGGCGAAATACGGATCGTCGAAATTGTCCCGCAGCACGCCGTTGTCCAGACCGTCGGCATAGCCCCAGCTGCCATTGATGATGTCGGCATGGGCGGCGGCGTGGTTGCGGGCGTTGACGATCGCGGCCAGCGTCGGGACGCCGGCGATCGTCGGATCATGGATGGCGACGATCGTCGCCTCATAGGCGGCGCCGCGGCCGCCGAGCCCGTTGTTGCCGGCCGCCGCCGCGACGCCGGCGACGCCGGTGCCGTGATTGTCGACCGACGACGGCACGTAGTTCGGCACCGCCTCACCGGTCACGGCGTAGATCGAGAGCGAGCGGTCGACATTGGGTGCGAGGTCCGGATGGTCGAGCTGGATGCCGTCGTCATGGATGGCGATCTTGATGCCCTTGCCGGTGTAGTCCGCCCACACCGCCTCCACATTGGCGCCATTCGCCTCCGGCCCCTTCAGGTGCCACTGCAGGTCGAGCAACGGGTCGTTGCCGGTCGACAGGACAGCCCCTTGGATCGTGTCTGACATGCGTATGCCCCCTAATTGTTGGACGGCGCCTTTTCTCTCCGGAAAGGCGCATCGCTCAAATTCAGCGCTCATGGGAAAGGGGAGAGCAATTGGATATTTCGATTCCTTCGTTTTCCTGGAGTTTCTATTGATTCTTTTTCAAAACTTCCCCTTTGGCCGCAATTCCGGAAATTAATAAATATTGAATTTATCCTGACATTGACGGATCTCGACGGAGAGAATCATTGTGGATCGCGGTGCTGGAGGCACCCTATCTGCAACACTGGCTGACCGGCTTCAACTGACCCGGCCGGCGGCGCGCGGCGCCGCATCGGATTGACCCCGCGACGGCGGCGAGGCTATGTCGGGGCGGGGCGTTTCGGACCCCGCCGGACATCTCGGGAGCCCCCAATGCTGCGCCGCCTGCCGCTTGCCCTCGCTCTTCTCGCCGCCGCCTGCGCCGCCCAGCCGGTGTCGGGACCGCGCACCGGCTATCAGCCGCAGACCACCGCGCATCTGACCGGGGCGGTCGCAGTCAATCCCATGGAATACCGGCCCCGCACCGGCGTGGCGCCGCAGGGCAGCGTGCGGGACGTGCCGGGCTACGTCACCAACGCGCTGAAGGCCGAGCTGCGCCGCGCCGGCGCCGGGCTGAACTCGTCGCGCTGCGTGCTCGACGCCACGGTTCGCGACTTCAAGGTCGACCGCGCAGGGGCGGAGGAGCATTACGGCGTCGACATCCACTACGTGCTGGCGGTCGGCGGCAACGTCCAGTTCGACCAGGCCTTCGGCACCACCTTCACCGTGGCTCGTGGCCAGTCGGTGGACCGCGCGGTGGACGACGCCATCGCCAAGAACCTGAATTTCCTGCTGAAGGACGACTGGTTCGCCACCCTGCTGCTGCGCGAGTGCAGCGCCCGCACCTAGTCGGCTGAAGCCAGTGACCGGAAGAGGTCGCGATACGCCTCGACCGCGAGGTCGGGCAGCCGGGCGGCGTCTTCGATCGGGATCCAGCGCATCTCGCTGTGCTCGTCGCCCAGCATCCGCGGCTCGCCCCCGGTCCAGCCGGTGACGACGAAGACATGGTACCGGGCCGCGCCGTTCCGGACGGGATCGGGATCCGGCAGCGTTGCCACCAGGCGGTGGCGGAGGGGCGTGACCCCGGCCTCCTCCTGCACCTCGCGGACCAGCGCCTGCTCCGGCGTCTCCCCGGCCTCGAGATGGCCGCCCAGCACGTCCCAGCAATCCGGATAGGAACGGCGCTGCGGCGTCCGCCGGCCCAGCAGGATGCGGCCGTCACGCCGCAGGATGGCGCAGGCGATGTGCTTCATCGGCTGATCTCGATCATGATCGGCGGTGGTTGACATCGTGGCGATCACCGTGGGCCTGTCTATCATAGCCAATGATCGAGGAGATTTGCCCGCCATGCCGACCGAAACCGAGCTGCCGGAGATCCTCGTCATCACCGGGATCATGGCGGCGGGCAAGTCGACCGTGGCCCAGGCGCTGGCGGAACGGCTGCCGCGGGCGGTGCATCTGCGCGGCGATTTGTTCCGGCGCATGATCGTCTCCGGCCGGGTCGAGGTGACGCCCGACCTGCCGGCCGAGGCGATGCGCCAGCTCGACCTGCGCCATGATCTGGCGGCGACGGTGGCCGGGCGCTATGCCGGGTCCGGCTTCACCGTGATCTGGCAGGATGTGATCCTCGGGCCGACCCTGGCACGGGTCGCCGAGCTGCGGCGCGGCCGATCCTTCGGCATCGTCGTGCTGTGCCCGTCGCCCGAGGCCGTGGCCGCGCGCGAGGCGGGGCGAAGCAAGACAGGATATGGCGCCTGGACGCCCGCCGATCTGGACCGCGGCCTGCGCGCCGACACGCCGCGGCTCGGGCTGTGGCTCGACAGCTCGGGGCTGACGGTCAGCGAGACCGTCGATGCGATCCTGGCGCGCATCGCCGAGACGCGGAGAGGACTGCCGTGACGGCGGCGGAGCGGCTGGCCGCGGCGGCGCGGGCGTTGCTGGCCGGCTTCGACCAGCCGGAGCTGGCCCCGTTCCTGGACGAATGGCCGGCGCCCGACGCCGCGCGGCGGATGGTCGAGCCCAGGCCCCTGCCCGTGCTGCGCTGGCTCGACCAGGCCCTGGCCTCGGCGGAGACCAGGCCGCTGGTCGACGGGGTCGTCGCCGCGGCCGGAGCCCTCGCCTGGGGCCAGACCTATGCGGCGGGGGATCTGGGCGAGCGCTTTCTCGACCGCTACGGCTGGAGCGAACTGATCGGCCTGCGTGGCCCGATCGCCAGCGACCGGCTGGCCTGCGGCGTCCTGCTGCTCGGGCCTGGGATCGAGTATCCGCCGCACAGCCATCCGGCGGAGGAGATCTACATGCCGCTGGCCGGCACCGCCGATTGGTTGCGCGGCGGCGAGGGATGGCGGTCACGGCGCCCAGGCGAGCTGATCCACCACCCGTCCGGCATCGCCCATGCGATGCGGACAGAGGCGCAGCCGCTGCTGGCGCTGTATCTCTGGCGCGGCGGCGACCTGGCGCAGAAGTCGAAGCTTCTTGGTGGAGGATACGATGACCACGCATGAACGCTTCCTCGCCCAGGCGATCGAGCTGGCCCGCCGCAATGTCGAGGAGGAGGGCGGCCGGCCCTTCGGCGCGGTGCTGGTGCGGGACGGCGCGGTGATCGCCACCGGCGTCAACCAGATGGGCGCCACCGGCGATCCGACGGCACATGCTGAGCTGCAGGCGATCCGCGCGGCCAGCCATGCGCTCGGGGCGCTGCGGCTCGACGGCTGCACCGTCTATGCCAGCGGCCATCCCTGCCCGATGTGCCTCGCGGCCATGACCATGACCGGCATCACCGAGGTGTATTACGCCCATTCCAACGAGGAGGGAGCGCCCTATGGCCTGTCCACCGCCGCGGTCTATGCCGAGCTGGCCCGGCCGTCGGCCGACCAGGCGATGACCATCCGGCACCTGCCGGTGCGGCTGGACGGGATCGACCTCTACGCGCTGTGGCGCGACCGGCTCAGGGCGACCGGACCCGGGTCATGACGATGTCGACGGTGCCGCCGCCGCCCTGGGTCAGCACCGGGTGGCGGGTGTCGGTGACGAACAGCTGCTTGCCGCCGCGCTCGACCCGGGCAGAGACGGCGTAGCTGTGGCGCTGGTCGATCTGCGCCGGGTCGTAGGACAGGGTGAAGGCGGCCGGCACGCGCACCGGGGCGATGCGCTGCTCGGCCACCACCGTCGACGGCGCGTCGGCCAGCGAGACGTCGAGCAGCTGCACGATCAACTCCGCATCCGCCGGCAGGGCGATGCGCTCGCGATAGGTCGCGGTGCCGGTGACGGCGGCGCTGGCGACGGGTGCGGGCGTCGGCGTGGCGGTCTCTCCGGTCTTGCCGCAGGCGGCGAGAAGGAGGACGGCCATCAGGGCGGTTGCTGGAAGGAACAGGTGGTTCATCGGCGATCTCTCAACCCGGGTGCTGCTCTGCATCACGACAACGTTCGATGGCCCGATCCGTTGCGTCCCGTTGAATCGGAGTGCGATCATAAAATTTCAATAAGCGCTTATTATAATTGCGGATAATTTTTCTTTGCATTGTCTCGATCCCAGCACTGGGGGTATGGATAACGTCTCATATTGAGACGATTGACCTAGGGAGGAGATTTGACATGGCCTCGATTACGGGAACCGGCGGCAACGACTTCATTCACGTGCCCGGCCAGGGCGGCACCGCTCCCGGCTTCAACGACATGCCGGTCGCGACGGACACCGGCGACACCATCGACGGCGCCGCGGGCAATGACCGCATCATCGCCGGCGCGGGGGCGGACACCATCACGGGCGGGCTCGGCGACGACACGATCGACGGCGGGCTCGGCGACGATCTGGTGCAGGGCGATCCCGGCGCCGATAGGCTGACCGGCGGGGCTGGAAACGACACGGTGAGCTATGCCGCCAGCGCGGCCGGCGTGTCCATCGGCACCCGCTCCGGTCCCGGCTCCGGCGGTGATGCCCAAGGGGACATCATCTCGTCGTCGGCGTCGATCGAGAGGTTCATCGGCTCGGCCTTCAGCGACCAGATCAGCGCCAATGCGAGCGTCCTGGACGGCGGGGACGGCAACGATGCACTGACGGCTTTCATCACCAGCACTCTCATCGGAGGCGCCGGTGACGATACCCTGAACGGCGGTGGGCTCGGCGGGCTACTCATCGGCGGGGCGGGCGCCGACCTGTTGATCGGTGCCAGCAGCGGCCCAGCAGCCGGCGTCGGCGCCGTGTCCTACGCCGACAGCTCGGCTGGCGTCCGCATCAACCTGACCGGCGGGGCGAGTGGTGGCGCGGCCGGTGTCGGCGGCGATGCCGAAGGCGACATCTTCATCCGCATCGCAAGCGCGATCGGCAGCACCTTCGACGACAACCTCACCGGCAATGCCGGCCGCAATGAACTCCAAGGCGGGGATGGCAATGATATCCTCGCCGGTCGCGGGAGCTTCGATTTCAACGACGTGCTGGATGGCGGAAGCGGGATCGACACCGCCGATTTCGGCTACAGCACCGAAGGCGTTCATATCGATCTGATCCAGGGGGAAGGGGACGATGGAACCGGCTTTGCGACCCGATTGATCTCGATCGAGAGCATCGCCGCCAGCGGCCATGACGACGTCGTGATCGGCAGTGACGAGGCCAATGGGTTCTGGGGATTCGATGGTGACGACACTCTATCGGGCGGCGGCGGAAACGATTCCCTGAAAGGCGGCGCGGGCCAGGACACGCTCGAAGGCGGCTTGGGTGCGGACCGCCTCGATGGCGGCGACGGCATCGACACGGTGACCTATGCCCAGTCGACCCTGGGGGTCACGGTCGATCTCGGCGCCAATACCGGGCGGTTCGGCGAGGCGCAGGGCGACATCTTTGTCGGTGTCGAGAACGTCGTCGGCTCCGCCCGCGGCGACACCCTGACCGGCGACGGCAGCGCCAACATGCTGTCCGGTGAGGACAGCAACGACCGGCTGACCGGGGCCGGCGGGGCCGACGTTCTGAATGGCGGGGCCGGCGGGGACCTGTTCACCTATCGGGCGGTCGGCGACAGCACCGTCGCCATGGCGGGCCGCGACACGATCCAGGACTTCAACAGCCTGGAGCAGGACAGGATCGACCTCAGCCAGATCGACGCGGACGGCAACGCCGGCAACGGGAACACGACCTTCAGCTTCGTCGGCACGGGTCCCTTCACCGGGGCGGGAGCGGAGGTGCGCTTCGCCGCCGCGGGTGACGACCTGCTGGTCGAGGGTGACGCGAATGGCGACATGGTCGCCGATTTCGCCATCCTGGTGCAGGGGACCCTCACCCTCACCGCGGCCGATTTCGTGCTGTGATCGGGCCGGCGCCGGTCCCGCGGGGATCGGCGCCCAAGCCCCGGGTCAGTCGCGGAAGTTCAGATACTGCAGCGGCTGCTCGATCTTCAGGCCGCGGACCAGGGCGATGGTGGCCTGCAGGTCGTCGATCTTCTTGCCGGTGACGCGCAACTCGTCGCCCTGGATCGCGGCCTGGACCTTCTGCTTGCTGTCCTTGATCGCCTTAATGATGGTCCTGGCCAGGTCGCGGTCGATGCCCTGCTTCACCACCACTTCTTGCCGCACCATGTTGCCCGAGGCCTTCTCCACCGTCTTGAAGTCGAGCGCGCCGGCATCGAGCTTGCGCCGGGCGAAATAGCCGCGCAGCAGCTCGTGCATCTGCTTCAGCTTCAGGTCGTCATCGGCCAGGATCGTCAGCGTCTCGTCGCTGCGCTCGATCGTGCATTTCGACCCTTTGAAGTCGAAGCGCTGCGCCACCTCGCGGGTGACGCCGGCAACGGCGTTGTCGACTTCGGTGAGGTCGGTCTTGGAGACGATGTCGAAGGAGGGCATGGCGGTTCGCGGATCTCCGGAACGGGACCTACGAGTCTAGCCGATTCCGCGGCGAATGGGAGCCTCCACGGCCGGGACGGGGCGATTGGCCGCCGCCGGCGCGCCGAAGGGCGCCAGCCGGGCGTCGTGCCGCCGCATCGCGGCTGGGAAATCCGGCCCGGCGAAGTAGCGGTATTCCACCGCGCGCATCCCGGTGACCGGATCGAGCGCGGCGAGCCGGGCGTCGACCAGGCCGGGATGGCACATGATCACCGCCCGGTCGGGCGCGGTCTCGAGCCAGCGCTCGAACAGCACGTCGTAGCCACGGTCGACGAAGTCGTAGACACCGCAGAAGCTGTCGTTCCGCCGCTCGGCCGCCGGGTCGAGCACGGCGTCGGACCGCAGGCTCAGCGCCTGCAAGAAGAGGGATTTCACGGCGAAGGGACGGCGGACGATCCGCCGCGGCCGGTCGCCGCAGCGCCGGATCCAGCGCGGCCGCAGCCCGGCGGAGCGCAGGGTCAGGGCCAGGGTCTCGGCGATGCCGGGCAGCAGATGGACATGCTGGTGCCCATCGATGAAGTCCGGCGCCCGGCCGAAGGCGTCGACGAAGGCGGCGTGCTGCGCCTCGATCTCGGCCGACAGGGCGCCCGACGGCAGTTGCCGCGCGAGGCTCAGCCGGACCAGGGCGGCGAGGCTGGGGAACCGGCGCCAGCCGGCATCGACGCGAAGCTGCGGCGACAGCGGGGCGAAGGGGCCGGTGAGGCAGAGATGCAGGCCGATCTCGACCGGCCCGGCGGCGGCGGGCAGGTTGCGCAGCAGGCCGGCGGCCTCGGGCCAGAACGATCCGACGGTCAGGCAACTGGTGCCGGACAGGCGACCCTCGGCCAGCAGCTGGCGGATCGCCAGCGACACGCCGGGGGCGAGGCCGTAATCATCGGCGACCAGCGTGATACGCCTCAAGGACATGGCTCATCTCTTCCACAGGGTCCCGCCGCCTATGCTCGGCGACGACATAGAGGGGGCGGTCCTTCACCTCGTCGAGGATCTGGCCGAGATACTCGCCGAGGATGCCGAGATTGATCAGCAGCACGCCGCCGATCAGCACCAGGATGGCGATCACGCCGGGCACGCCGGGCAGGGCCACGCCCTCGGCCAGGCAGACGACGGTGATCCACAGCCCGTAGGCGAAGGCCGTCAAGGCCATGGCGAAGCCCAGCAGGGTCGAGATCCTGAGCGGCATGCGGCTGAACGAGGTGACGCCGTTGAGCGACAGCAGCAGCAGCTTCCAGAACGACCATTTCGTGGTGCCGCCGATCCGCTCCGCCGGCTGGTAGTCGATCCGGCGCTGCTGGAAGCCGACCCAGACCGACAGGCCCTTGAAGAACCGGCCGCGTTCGCGCAGGCCGCGCAGCGCTTCCGCCGCCCGTGCCGACAGCAGCCGGAAATCGGCCGCGTCCGGCGTGATGCGGAAGGTGTTGCCGGAATTCATCAGCCCGTAGAAGGACTTGACCAGCAGGCGGTAGACCGGCCCTGCCTGCCGCCGGCGGCGCACGGCATAGACGATGTCGTCGCCGTCGACCAGCCAGTGGTGGACGAAGCTGTCGATCAGCTCCGGCGGGTGCTGGCCGTCCGAATCCATGAACACCACCGCATCGCCCATCGCGGCGTCGAGGCCGGCGGTCAGCGCCGCCTCCTTGCCGAAGTTGCGGCTGAGGCGGATCAGCTCGACCCGCACCCGGCCCTCCGGCAGGGCGGCGACGATTCCGGCGCTGCCGTCGCGGCTGCCGTCGTCGACATAGATCACCTCGACCGCCAGACCGTGAGCCTCGTCGAGCCGGGCGGCCAGGGCTTCGAGCTGCCGGTGCAGCGCCGGGACCGAATCCGCCTCGTTGTACAGCGGCACCACAATCGACAGGCGGCGCAGGGTGGTCCGGAGGGTGTGGTTCATCATGGCCCTCATGAGCCGGGGCAGGTGACGGCCGGGGTGGTCCGGCCGGGAAGCACGGCGAGCCAGACGGTGCGGCTCTCGAGCGGCGTGCCGAGCGCCGTCCGCGCCGGCCAGGCATAGGCGGTGATGTCCCGGGGGCAGAGGCCGGCGATCGGGCGGTCCGGCTGCGGCTGGCGCCGCGAGGCGTAGACGGCGCCGCTGCGGAGGAGGAGGTCCCGGCCGATCCAGGGCGACAGCGCCGGGTCTGCATCCTCGAACACCTGCGGCCGAGCGGCGCCGTACAGGGAGATCGTCCCGGCCTCCGGGATGGTGCCGATCACCGTCTCCGGCGCGCCGGGCTGGCTCTTCCGCCACAGCGCCTCGGCTGCCGCGGACAGGGCCGGGCCGTCGAGATTCATGATGTTCGGGGTGCCGGACAGGCCGGGCTTGACCAGCATCAGCACGGCGAAGCCGATCATGAAGGCCGGCGCCAGGGCGAGGGCGGCGGTGCGGAAGCGCGAAGCCGACAGGCCGGAGGCCGCGAGGGCGGGCAGGAGCAGGGCCAGGAGCGGCGGCGCGGCCAGCACGAAGCTCATGCCCCACATCGTCCGGATGCGGATGCCGGTGGCGGCGGAGGCGAGGGCGAGGGCGGCGATCGGGACCAGGTAGACGAAGGCGAGGTAGAGCCCGGCCGGGGAGCGGAGCCGCTGGTGGGCGAGGTGGAGGAGGGCGGCGATTCGCTCCCACCCCAGCGGGCTGAGCCCGATCGCCGCGGCCAGCAGCATCGGCGCGATGGCGAAGGCCTGGTCGCCGAGGAAGGTGAGGGGGCCGATCAGATGGCCCGCCGGGCCGGTCAGGGTGTCGTCGCTTCGATCGGCCAGATAGCTCAGCGTGGTGAAGTCGTTCTGCACCAGCCACAGCAGATGCGGTGCGACCACCAGGAGGCAGGCCGCCAGCCCGAGATAGAGGCCCGGCCGGGCGAAGTGCCGCCGGCCGGCGGGCGACAGCAGCAGATAGGCCAGGAGCGTGGCCAGCAACACGACGATCGAGTACTTCGCCAGCAGGCCCAGCCCGGCGGCGAGCCCGGTCAGGCCCCACCAGACCGCCTGGTCGCGGGTGACGGCCCGCCAGAACAGCGCCATCGTCCAGGCCCAGAGGGCGAACTGCACGGTGTTCGGGTTGAAGCGCGGCGCGGCGTAGGTGGTGTAGTGGGTCAGGGCCAGCAGCACCACCGCGACCAGCGCGGCGCGGCGCCCGGCGATGTCGCGCGTCAGCAGCCAGACGGCGGCAAAGGCGGCGGCGATGAAGGCCTGGCTCAGCCCGTAATAGGCCCAGTTGGCGCTGCCGAACACGGCGTGGACGAGCTCGGCGGACCAGGCCGCCAGCGGCGGGTGCTTGTGGTAGCCCCAGAGCCAGTGTTGCCCCCAGTAGAGCCCTTCGAGCGTGTCGGGATGCAGGTTGCCGGCCAGCCAGGCCGGCAGCAGGGTCCAGGCCACGAAGCCGGCGCCGAGAAAGGTGGGGACCCAGAGGGAATGGATATCGCGGACGACGGCGAGCACCGCTCCGGCCGGCACCGGGCCGGGCCGGTGCGTCCCCGGCACGACTGGGGACTCGGTAACGGATCTGGATCGGACCGCCTCGGTGCTCACGATGTCGTCGCTGCTCACTAGGAACGCTTGGCCGCGGTTCGGCCAATCGCGGCCGGGGATGCGGCGCCATTAGAAATAATGGCTCTTCCGAGGTTCCGGTATTTACAGTTTCGTATACATTTCCGACGCGTTGTTTGCTTGTTGGCGCGGGGTCTGGTCGAGACACAAGTATTGTGGAGAGAAATTAATAATTCTGGTCTGTTTAAGTAGTTCAATGAAAAGCTGCAATCTTCTTTTTGAAAGAAGGTCGCTTCTGCATGCCGGCCCACAAAAGACGAAGGCCCGCCGACAATTGCGGCGGGCCTTGCTGGAACCGGGAGCGGGAAGCGGTCTGTCAGTCGGCGCGTTCGGCGACCTGGGTGTTCGGCGCGTAGATGAAGCCGTAGGTCGGGTACACCGAGGTGCCCATCTGGGCGGTCGGCTGATGCCAGAAGCGGGTCTGGCTCCAGTCGTTCTTGGCCGAGACATCGATCACCCGGGCCGGCTCGTTCACCCGGCCGCGCGGCGCCCAATTGGCCTGGTCGACGATAATCTCGCGGGAACTGACCACCCGGCGCACCACCGCGACATGGCCGCGCCGCATCGAACCGGTGCGCTTCAGTACGATCACCGAGCCGGCGACCGGCATGCGGCCGCGGTTGTAGCGGCCGGAGGCTGCATCCCACCAGCGCCAGGCATCGCCGGAGATCTGGAAGCCGGTCAGTTCGCGGGCGAAGGGGACGCAGGACCAGCGGCGATGCTGGGCCTTCAGCGTCGAGACGCGCTGGATCTGCCGCTGCTCGGTGACGTTGCGGGCCGTCAGCTGGGTGCGCGGGATCGCTGCAGTAGCCACGGCCGGGGCCTGGGGACGAGCCCGGGGCGCCGGTGCTGTGACCGTCTTCCGCTCCGTGGCCGGTGCCGGGCTGGCCGGCTGGTCCGTCGCCGCCTGGCGGGTGGCCACGGCGTCGCGGACGGCGCCTTCGACCTGATCGCTGGACTGGCCGGCGGCTGCGGCAGCCGCGGCATTCAACTCGCGCGTGGTGCGTGAGGCGGCGTGTGCGGTTTCGCTGAGAAGGGCGACGCTGCAGACCAGCGTCAACAGACTTGCAGTGAGGGTACTGAGTGGGCGCTTGGCCCGAGTTTGAGTTCTGATTCTGTGGTCATAGTCAGTGTCGCGGGTCATCACTGGCCCGTCCCCCCTGCGCTGTGTCAATCGGACTGCACTCGCTCCCTTGGCGCTCCAAACGGATGCAGCGCCTTTCCGGCCGGCTCGTTCGGTGACCCCAGTCACCGCCCCCTCACCGGCAAGAACGGTTAGTAACATTCTGAAATATTCCCGCCAAGCGGAAATGACACCTTTCCGCCAGATTTCTGCCCGCTTTCGAACGCCAATACAGAAGCGATCCGGGTTCATGTATTGCAGGCGGGCGTAAAAAAATTATTCGACTTTTGCAAAGTGCATAGGTCGTTTCGGATGCCTATTCGTTCGGCCCTGGACACGATGCTGGAAAGTTGACGGGTTCAATTGACTGGGGTGGCTACTTGATAGCTCCGAAGCGAAGCGGCTGCTAATGCATTCATTGTCCGACAAAAACGACCGATGTTCCGGTTTCGGACCTTGCAGCGACGCGGCGAGCCCCGCGTCTGGCGCATAGCAGAGTATTGGACGCCTTGGCCGCCTTCCGCCGGCCGCGCTACAACCTCCTTCCGAGATTCAGGCGGCAAGATGCGCCGAGAAGAGGGAGACCGAACCGATGCAGCTCACCGACTCGAAGCTTTTCCGCCAGCAAAGCTATGTCGACGGCCGATGGGCGGACGCTGATGACGGGCGGGTGATCGAGGTCACCAACCCGGCCGACGGCGCCAGGCTGGGCACCGTGCCGCGCGCCGGCGCCGCCGAGACCCGCCGCGCCATCGCCGCCGCCGACAAGGCCTGGCCGGCCTGGCGCGCCAAGACGGCGCAGGAGAGGTTCACGATCCTGCGGCGCTGGTTCGAGCTGATGATGGCGAATCAGGAGGACCTGGCGAAGCTGATGACGGCGGAGCAGGGCAAGCCGCTGGCCGAGAGCCGCGGCGAGATCGCCTATGCCGCCAGCTTCGTCGAGTGGTTCGCCGAGGAGGGCAAGCGGATCTACGGCGACACCATCCCGGCGCCGGCCGGCGACCGCCGCATCGTCGTGATCAAGCAGCCGATCGGCGTCTGTGCCGCGATCACGCCCTGGAACTTCCCGGCGGCGATGATCACCCGCAAGGCCGGCGCGGCGCTGGCCGCCGGCTGCACCATGGTGGTCAAGCCGGCCAGCGAGACGCCCTATTCGGCCCTGGCCCTGGCCGAGCTGGCGGAGCGTGCCGGCATCCCGGCCGGCGTGTTCTCGGTCATCACCGGCAGCGCCAGCGAGATCGGCGGCGAGATGACCTCGAGCCCGATCGTGCGCAAGGTGACCTTCACCGGGTCGACCGAGATCGGCAAGCTGCTGATCCAGCAATCCGCCTCGACGGTGAAGAAGGTGTCGATGGAGCTGGGCGGCAACGCGCCCTTCATCGTCTTCGACGACGCCGATCTCGACGCCGCGGTGCAGGGGGCGATCGCCTCGAAATACCGCAACACCGGCCAGACCTGCGTCTGCGCCAACCGCCTGCTGGTGCAGGACGGAGTCTACGATGCCTTCGCCGCCAAGCTGGCTGAGGCGGTCGGCGCGCTGAAGGTCGCCGATGGCATGACCGACGGCGCCCAGCAGGGGCCGCTGATCAACATGAAGGCGGTCGAGAAGGTCGAGGAGCACATCGCCGACGCCCTGGAGAAGGGGGCCCATCTCGCCCTCGGCGGCAAGCGCCATGCCCTCGGCGGCACCTTCTTCCAGCCGACGATCCTGACCGACGTGACGCCGGAGATGAAGGTGGCGAAGGAGGAGACCTTCGGCCCGCTGGCGCCGCTGTTCCGGTTCAAGACCGAGGAGGAGGCGATCCGGATGGCCAACGACACCGAGTTCGGCCTCGCCTCCTACTTCTACAGCCGCGACATCGGCCGGATCTGGCGGGTCGGCGAGGCGCTGGAATACGGCATCGTCGGCATCAACGAGGGGTTGATCTCGACCGCCGTCGCTCCCTTCGGCGGGGTGAAGGAAAGCGGCCTCGGCCGTGAGGGCTCGCATTACGGCATCGAGGATTATCTCGAGGTCAAATACCTGTGCGTGGGCGGGCTGAACCGGTGACCGAGACCCTGTCGCCGCAGGAGCAGGGCAAGCGCGCCGCGGGCGAGGCCGCGGCGGCGCTGGTCGAGGACGGCATGCGGCTCGGCCTCGGCACCGGCTCGACCGTGCGCTGGGTGCTGGATGCGCTGGGCCGCCGCATCCGGGAGGAGGGGCTGCGCGTCACCGGCATCCCGACCTCGGAGCAGACGGCCGAGCGGGCCCGTGCGCTCGGCATCCCGCTGACCGACTTCGCCGCGACCGAGGCGCTCGACCTGTGCATCGACGGTGCCGACGAGGTCGAGCGCGGGACGCTGCGCCTGATCAAGGGGCTGGGCGGGGCGCTGCTGCGTGAGAAGATCGTGGCCGAGGCCGCGGCCCGCTTCATCGCCGTGGTCGACGCCTCCAAGATCGTCGAGGTGCTCGGCGAGAAGGCGCCGCTGCCGGTCGAAGTCACGGTGTTCGGCTGGGAGGCGACGGCCCGGCGCCTTTCGGCCCTGGGCGGCGCCCCGGTGCTGCGGCAGCGCGACGGCGCCGCGGTCCGCACCGATGGCGGCAACCTGGTCCTGGATTGCGGCGGCTTCGCGCCGATCCGCGACCCGGATGGGCTGCAGCGGGCGGTCAAGTCGATCGCCGGGGTGGTCGAGACCGGTCTGTTCCTCGGCGGCGCCGAGCAGGCGATCATCGGCCAGGCGGACGGCACAACGACCTCGCTGCGGCCCGCGCCCTGAGATCTCCGGAGGACATAGCGGCCCTGCGGGCGGAACGGGCTTGCCTCGATCGCGGTCCGCGGCCCAAATGCCGGGTGAACCCCTTCCCGCGCGGCCGGTCGCCGGCCGCGCCGCTTTGACCGCGGCGGGCGGTCTGGACATGCCATGACCGGATACGATTTCGACTATTTCGTCATCGGCGGCGGCTCGGGTGGCGTGCGCTCGGCCCGCATCGCGGCGCAGCACGGCGCCCGGGTGGGCATCGCCGAGGAGCGCTACTGGGGCGGCACCTGCGTCAATGTCGGCTGCGTGCCGAAGAAGCTGCTGGCGATGGCGGCGCATTTCTCCGCCGATTTCGAGGACGCCGCCGGCTTCGGCTGGACCGTGCCGGGCGCGACCCATGACTGGGCCACGCTGATCGCCCGCAAGGACGCCGAGATCGGGCGGCTGAACGGCATCTACCGCAACCTGCTGACCGGTGTCGGCGCCACCATGTTCGACGCCCGGGCGGTACTGGTCGACGCCCACACGGTCGAGGTCGGCGGCAAGCGCGTCACCGCCGACCGCATCCTGGTGGCGACCGGCGGCTGGCCGGTGCTGCCGGACCGGCCGGGCGTCCGCGAGCTCGCCTTCACCTCGAACGAGGCGTTCCATCTGGAGCGGATGCCGCAGCGCGTGGTCATCGTCGGCGGCGGCTACATCGCAGTCGAGTTCGCCGGCATCTTCCACGGCCTCGGCGCCGAGGTGACGCTGGTGCATCGCGGCGACATGGTGCTGCGCGGCTTCGACGACGATCTGCGCGTCCATCTCGCCACCGAGATCGGCAAGGCCGGGGTCAATCTGCGCCTCGGCTGCAATGTCGAGGGCATCGCCAAGGTTGGCGACGCCCTGGCGGTGACGCTGAGCAACGACGAGGTCGTCGCCGCCGACGGGGTGATGTACGCCACCGGCCGCAAGCCGAACTCGGCGGGGTTGGGGCTGGAGACGGTCGGTGTGGCGGTCGATGCCGACGGCGCCATCGCCGTCGACGAGCAGTACCGGACCAGCGTGCCCAACATCTACGCCCTGGGCGACGTCACCGACCGGCTGAACCTGACGCCGGTGGCGATCGCCGAGGGCCATGCCCTGGCCGACACGCTGTTCGGCGGCAAGCCGCGGGTGCCGTCCTACGAGAACGTGCCGACGGCGGTGTTCTCCAACCCGCCGATCGGCACGGTCGGGCTGACCGAGGCGGCGGCGCGCGAGCGCCATGGCGAGGTCGATGTCTACCGCGCCGTGTTCCGGCCGATGCGCCACACCTTGTCGGGCCGCGAGGAGCGGACGCTGATGAAGCTGGTGGTCGACCCCAAGACCGACCGGGTGCTGGGCTGCCACATGGTCGGGCCGGATGCGCCGGAGATCGTCCAGGGGTTGGGGATCGCGCTGATCTGCGGCGCCACCAAGGCGCAGTTCGACGCCACCATCGGCATCCACCCGACCGCGGCGGAGGAGTTCGTGACCATGCGCAGCAAGGTCGAGCGCCCGGCCAGCCCCGGGCTGGCGCAGTGACGGATTCGCCGCAGAATATCTATGACGACCCGGTGTTCTTCGCCGGCTATGCCGCGCTGCGCGAGGCCGAGAGCGGGCTGAATGCCGTGCTGGAGCAGCCGGCCCTGACGCGGCTGCTGCCGGCGTCGCTCGCCGGGCTGCGCATCCTCGATCTCGGCTGCGGCTTCGGTGACTTCGCCCGCTCCGCCCGGGCGCGCGGGGCGGCCTCGGTCATGGGGATCGACGTTTCGGCGAAGATGCTGGCGGAAGCCCGGCGGCGGACCTCGGATCCCGCGATCCGCTACGAACAGGCGGCGATCGAGGCGCTGGCGGTGGAGCCGGGAGCGTTCGATCTGGCCGTCTCGTCGCTGGCCCTGCACTACGTCGCCGACTATGCGGGCGCGGTTCGGAAGATCGCTGCCGCCCTGGTGCCGGGAGGCCGTTTCGTCTTCTCGGTCGAGCACCCGATGTGCACCGCGTTGGGCGTCTATGAATGGCATCGCGATGCCGACGGGGCCGAGCTGCATTGGCCGGTCGACCGCTACGGCGAGGAAGGGCGGCGCGACACGCGCTGGTTCGTCGACGGGGTGGTCAAGCACCATCGCACCGTCGCCAGCTATGTGAACGGCCTGGTCGACGCCGGGTTGTCCCTGGCGCGATTGGAGGAGCCCGAGGCCGATCCGGCGGCGCTGCAGGCCCGGCCGGAGCTCGCGCTGCAGCGGCGCCGGCCCCCCTTCCTGCTGCTCGCGGCGGACAAGCCGGCGTAGCGGCCGCCGCACGCCGTTCTTGTCATAAGAGGGCTGCGCTGCGACGCTGGCAAAGCCGAAGGCGCAGGCGTATAGCCTCACATCCGGTCCTGGCCGCCATGGGGAGTGCGCGGGCAGGGGCGTAAGGTGCGGAGTGTACGGCGATGGCGGAACGGTGGACCCCTGACTCCTGGCGCGCGATGCCGGTGAGGCAGATGCCGCAATATCCCGACGCGGCCAAGGTGGCGGCGGCGGAGCAGACCCTGTCGAAGTACCCGCCGCTGGTCTTCGCCGGCGAGGCCCGCTCGCTGAAGGCGGCGCTCGGCCGCGTCGCCGCGGGCAAGGCATTCCTGCTGCAGGGCGGCGACTGCGCCGAGAGCTTCGCCGAGTTCCACCCGGACAAGATCCGCGACACCTTCCGCGTGCTGCTGCAGATGGCGGTCATCCTGACCTTCGGCGGCGGCCTGCCGGTGGTGAAGGTCGGCCGCATGGCGGGCCAGTTCGCCAAGCCGCGCTCCGCCGACATGGAGACGATCGACGGCGTCTCGCTGCCCTCCTATCGCGGCGACATCATCAACGGCGTCGAGTTCAACGAGGCCTCGCGTATCCCCGACCCGGCGCGCATGGTGCAGGCCTTCAACCAGTCGGCCGCCACGCTGAACCTGCTGCGCGCCTTTGCCCAGGGCGGCTATGCCGACCTGCACAAGGTGCATTCGTGGAACCTCGGCTTCGTCACCCGGTCGCCCTGGGGCGAGCGCTACGAGGCTTTCGCCAGCCGGATCGACGAGGCGCTCGAGTTCATGGCCGCCTGCGGCGTCAACGCCGAGACCACGCCGGCGATCCGCGAGACCGATTTCTACACCAGCCACGAGGCGCTGCTGCTGCCCTATGAGCAGGCGCTGACCCGGATCGACAGCACCTCGGGCGACTGGTACGACGTCTCGGCCCATCTGCTGTGGATCGGTGACCGTACCCGCCAGGCCGACGGCGCGCATGTCGAGTTCCTGCGCGGGGTGAAGAACCCGCTGGGCCTGAAATGCGGCCCGTCGCTGGACCCCGACGACCTGATCCGCCTGATCGACGCGCTGAACCCGGACAACGAGGCCGGGCGGCTGACCCTGATCGTGCGCATGGGCGCCGACAAGGTCGTGGACAAGCTGCCGCCGCTGCTGCGCCGGGTGCGCGACGAGGGCCGCACCGTGGTCTGGTGCTGCGACCCGATGCACGGCAACACCATCTCCTCACCCTCCGGCTACAAGACCCGGCCGTTCGACCGGATCCTGTCCGAGGTGCGCGACTTCTTCGACCTGCACCGGGCCGAGGGCACCCATCCCGGCGGCGTGCATTTCGAGATGACCGGCCAGGACGTCACCGAATGCACCGGCGGTGCCCAGGCCATCACCGACGAGGCGCTGTCGCTGCGCTACCAGACCGCGGTCGACCCGCGGCTGAACGCCAGCCAGTCGCTGGAGTTGGCGTTCCTGATCGCCGAGAAGCTGAAGCAGGAGCGCAGCGCACAGGATGCGGCCCGCCGGGCCGCGGCTGCGGAATAGCAACCCAGGGAACGGCGTCCATGACCCCTTCGGTCGACGAGCTGTCGCGCTGGACCGACAAGTACTTCCTGCGGACCAAGGGGATCGTGGAGCGCTTCGGCGACACCCGCGTCACCTATGCCGTGTTCATGCGCCGGCCGGTGGTGGCCGCGCCGCGGCTGGCGATCGAGTGGCTGCAGCAGGTGGCCAAGGAGCGCGGCTTCACGGTCGAGATCGAGCTGCGCTACGCCGAGGGCAAATGGGTCGGGTCGGGCGAGCCGCTGCTCTACATCACCGGCCCGCTGCGCCACCTGGTCGATTGCGAGACGGTGCTGCTGCAGAAGCTGGGCCCGGCCTGCGTCGCCGCCTACAACGCCTATACCATGTGCGCCGAGTTGTCCCGCGCCGCCTTCCTGGCGATGGATGCGCGGCACTGCGCCGGCACCGAGATGGCGGAGTCGATGGCCTATGCCGCCAGCGTCGGCTCGGCCCGGGCCCGGCGCAAGCACGACGCCAAGGGCTTCGTCGGCAACGCCACCGACGCCACGGCGCATTTCTTCGGTCAGACCGCCGGCCTCGGCACCATGCCGCACGCCCTGATCGGCTATGCCGGCTCGACCGTCCGTGCCGCGGAGATGTTCCACGAGGTGTACCCGGACGAGGCGCTGACCGTCCTGGTCGACTACTTCGCCCGCGAGGTCACCGACGCGCTCGAGGTCTGCCGCCGCTTCCCGGAGATGGCGGCGGCCGGCCGGCTGTCGGTCCGCATCGACACCGGCGGCGGCCGCTACATGGAAGGGCTGGGGCCCGGCGAATCCTACGCGGTGCTGGAGCGGCACGTGCCCGAGGCGGTGCGCGGCTATCGCAGCGAAGAGGAGCTGCGCCATCTGATCGGCACCGGCGTCTCGGCCGCGGCGATCCACCATCTGCGCGACAAGCTGGACGAAGCCGGCTTCGGCAAGGTCAAGATCGTCGCCTCGAGCGGCTTCAGCCCGGCCAAGTGCCGGGTGATGGCGCTGGCCAAGGCGCCGATCGACGTGGTCGGCACCGGCAGCTTCCTGCCGGAGCGCTGGAGCGAGACCTACGCCACGGCCGACATCGTCGAATACGACGGCAAGCCGATGGTCAAGGTCGGGCGCGAATGGCTGCTGCGGCTGCGCCCGGACGGCAGCGCCCGGACGGGGCCGGACACGATGGCCGGCTCCGGGATCTGACGCGCGGACTCAGGACGGGGACGGTTTGCGCCGCCTGACGCGCGGCGCTTCGCCCTCCTCGTCGTCGGTGTCGTCGACCGCGCCCCGCTCGATGTCGCGCTCGACCGAGGCGCTGAGCCGCTGGAACAGGCCGAGGCCGAGCATCATGCCGGTCCCGGCCACGATCAGCGCGGTCGGGTACAGCAGCAGGTTCACGTCGTCGCGCGCCACCTTGAAGATCACCACCAGGGCTTCGAGGAAGACGGCGATGATCATGGTCGAGATGAATTTGGTCAGGCTCTTGCGCACTTCGGAGGCGCGGCGCCGCTCCTGGCCCCGCGCGACCTCCTCCTCCAGCAGGTACTTGGCGACGTCGAACACGGCGATGGCGATGATCAGGTAGCCGATGACGTCCAGCATCGCCGTGTCGGTCGCGGCGTGCGGCGTCTGGAAGGTCGTCACCACCGAATAGATCGCATAGGCGGTCAGCCCGGCCGCCAGAAGCATCAGGATGACGCTGACGAGAAAGAAGGCCGCGCGGGAAACCAGTTCCATGAATGCCTCCCGAAGGCGCGGCGGTGTGTGCCGACCCGCCGCGTGCTAGCTTCGGGCTGACCTGTCCGCCGGAGCCCGATCGTTACGTGAACCACCGCTTGGCCACTCCGTTCCCTTTGCCCGTCACCGTGGCGCCGGATGTCCTGTGCCGGCCGATCCCGTGGCGCGACCCGGTCGAGGCCTTCGCCGCGATCCGCCATCGGTCCCGGCCGGTGCTGCTCGATTCGGCCCTGGTCGACGGGACGCGGGGCCGCTGGTCGCTGATCGCGGCCGATCCGTTCCGCTGGGTCGAGGTCGGGGCCGCTGAGACGCCGGCCGATCCGTTCGGCGCCATCGCCACGCTGCTGGCCCGCTATCGGGTCGAGCCCGATCCGGAGCTGCCGCCGCTCGGGCCCGGCGCGATCGGTGTTCTGGGCTACGAGGCCGGGCGCTTCGCCGACCGCATGCCGGCGCCGCAGCCGGTCGGGCTCGCCCTGCCGGACATCGCCTTCGGACTCTATGACTGCGTCGCCGTGTTCGACGCGGTGCAGCGGCGGGCCTGGGTGCTGTCGACCGGCTGGCCCGAGGAGAACCCCGTGGCCCGCCGTCACTGGGCGCAGGCGCAGGCCGACGACCTGACCGCGGCGATCGCCGGAGCCCCGGCCTCGCCGCCGCCCGACGCGACGCCCCGCGGCGTCTGGCAGTCGGAGATGCCGGCGGACGGCTATCGCGACGGCGTCCGGCGGATCCGCGACTGGATCACCGCCGGCGACATCTACCAGGCCAACCTGACCCAGCGCTTCCTGGCCGACCTGCCGGACGGGCTCGACCCGTTCACGCTGCATCGCCGCCTGCGCGCCCTGTCGCCGGCGCCCTTCGCCGCCTTCCTCGACCTGGGGCAGGGGCGGTGGATCGCCAGCGCCTCGCCGGAGCGGTTCCTGGCGGTCGACCCGGCCGGGCGGGTCGAGACCCGGCCGATCAAGGGGACCCGGCCGCGCGGCGTCGATCCGGCGACGGATGCCGCGCTGGCGGCGGAACTGCAGGCCAGCACGAAAGACCGGGCCGAGAACCTGATGATCGTCGACCTGCTGCGCAACGACCTGTCGAAGGTCTGCGCCGTCGGCAGCGTGCGGGTGCCGGTGCTGTGCGGGCTCGAGACCTTCCCCCGGGTGCATCACCTGGTGTCGGTGGTCGAGGGGCGGCTGGCGCCGGGCCGCAGCGCGGTCGACCTGCTGCGCGCCTGCTTCCCCGGCGGCTCGATCACCGGCGCGCCGAAGATCCGGGCGATGGAGATCATCCGGGAGCTGGAGCCGGCGCGGCGCGGGGCCTATTGCGGCTCGGTCGTCCATCTCGGCTTCGACGGGTCGATGGATTCCAGCATCGTCATCCGCACGCTGTGCGGGGCGCAGGGGCAGGTGGCAGCCCAGGCCGGCGGTGGCATCGTCTATGATTCCGACCCGGACGCCGAGTATGACGAGGCCATGGTGAAGGTCCGGCCGCTGCTGCAGGCGCTGGCGGGGACCGGCTGATGCCCTGGCTGAATGGCGAGATGCTGACGGCCGGGGCGGCACGGATTGACCCGGCCGACCGCGGCTTCATCCTCGGCGACGGGCTGTTCGAGACCATCCGGGTGCGCGACGGCGCCGCGGTCTGGCTGGACCGGCATCTGGCGCGGCTGACCGAAGGCAGCGCCGTGCTGGGCATCCCGGCGCGCTTCGGCGATGCCGCGCTGGCCGAAGCCTGCGCCGCGGTGATCGCGGCTGAGGGGATCGAGGCCGGGGTGCTGCGCCTGACCGTCAGCCGTGGCACCGGACCGCGCGGCGTGCTGCCCCCGGCGGCGCCATTTCCAACCGTGCTGGTCGCCGGCCATGCCGGGCTGCCGCCGCAGGGGTCTGTGGCTCTGGTCGTCGCCCGCGGGACCTGCCGCAACCAGGCCTCGCCGCTCAGCCGGGTGAAGTCGCTCAACTATCTCGACGCGGTGCTGGCCCGGCGCGAGGCGGCGGAGCGCGGCGCCGACGACGCGGTGATGCTGAACACCGCGGGCCGGGTGGCCGAGACCACCATCGCCAACCTGTTCGCCCGGATCGATGGCGCCTGGGTAACGCCGCCGGTGGCGGAGGGGGCCTTGCCCGGGATCATGCGCGCCGAGGTGCTGGCGCGGCTGGAGGCAGTGGAGCGGCCGCTCGCGGTCGAGGATCTGCGGCGGGCGGGAGCGCTGCTGCTGACCAACGCTCTGTCGATCCGCGCCGTGGGGCGGCTGGAGGACAGGGCTCTGCCGGTCGGAGCAGAGGCCGCTATCGGCCTGCGCCGCGAACTGGGATTGCCTGCGGTATGAGGTAAGACATATTCGAAGGGTGCGGAAGCGAAGACATTCGTGATTGAATGAAAGTATTTCTTTCGATTTTGATGCTGGGTGCAGAAATCAAGATTTTTGTGACCACTAACCTTGTGCTCGTGCAAAGTGTGCCAGGTGAGTCCTGACCACGAGGTAATGAAAGGGCCTGATCACGTTGAGATAGGTGAGGCCGACGGCATTGTGGGAGTGCACGACGGTTGTCGCGATGAGCTGCGTGCCGGTTGGAGAATTGCGACGGAGCAGCGATAACCGGAAGTCCAGGTGTCGATCATCCTCACCCAGCACAATCTCGTCGTTGCCTTCCCATTGCACCGGGAAGAAGTCCACGCGATCGTTGTCGGCCCTGGACGCTCGGACCTCGCCGGAGGTTTTGACGCCAAGGGGCGTCACCATGGCATCGCGCACCGCGACCAACGCCTTGATCCACGCGGGCGGATCGCCGACTGTCCGGGTCGCCAGCATGCGCATGCTGTACTGTTTCGATGAACTCAAATCGATGCTGTAGCTATCGAGTAGGCTGGCATTCTCGTACCAGCCTGCAACGACGCTTTCAGGTGGCGGCGTGGTCCGGCGCACCCGTGCTTTTCGTTCTAAACACATGCCGACGGCCTCGATAAAGTCATTTGCGGGCAGAATGTCGCGCTTCACAGCCGCGGGTGGTCGGCGAAGAAGCGCCAGATATGCGGCGTGGCGGCGAAGCCGGGGGTCATCTGGCCGTCCGGCCACGCGTGGTAGCCGTCCTCGACCACGTCGAACCGGACCGCGGTTCCGGCCCGGCAGTCCGGATAATCCTCCACCTTGATGCCCAGCACCGTCGCCCGCGCCACCGGCTGCGCCCGGCAGCCGTCGAAGGCGGCCCAGAAGGCGACCGAGTCCCGCACCGGCGGGAACTTGGCGCGGGCATAGCTCTCGCGCTCGGGGGTGCCCTTGAACGGGACCGCCTCGTCGCCGGTGCCGTGGACGTGGATCACCGAGACGGGGCGGCTCGGGGTGCAGGACGGCACCAGGATGGCGCCCGAGACCACGGCGATTCCGGCGAAGATGTCGCTGGCGTCGCAGGCCAGGCGATAGGCCATCATGCCCCCGGCGGAGAAGCCGGCGGCGTAGACGCGGTGGCGGTCGACCGCGCGCTCCTGCTCGATCGTCGACACCAGGGCGCGCAGGAAGCCGACATCGTCGGCGTCCTGCCGCATCGCCGCGCCGCAGCAATCGCCGGCGTTCCAGCTGAACTGGCCGGCGGTCTCGGCGGTCGGCTTCAGGCGGCCGGTGCCGTTCGGATAGGCGACGATGAAGCCTTCCGTATCGGCCTCGGCGCTGAAGCCGGTCAGGGCGATCGCGCTGTCGGCGTTGGAGCCGCCGCCATGCAGCACCACCACCAGCGGCAGCGGGTTGCCGCCCGCCGCGGCCGGCGGCAGGTGCAGGATGTAGCTGCGGGCCACGCCGTCGACCGGCAGCGTGGCTTCGACATCCGTGCCGGCGGCTCGTCCCGATGCCATCGACAATGGTAGGGCGAGCGCCGCGATCACCGCGAACATCAGCGCTTGTGCAAGCCGTCGTGCCATTTCTGCCGTCTCGATCGGGTCCGGCGCGAGAATAGCGCGGGCGGCCCAGCTATCCGGCCGCGATGAAGGGTCGCGGGGTCGCCGCTATCCTCTGGCCGCCTTGCCGCGCCGCCCGGCGTCCTGCGCCAGTTGCTCGATCAGCCCGACGAGCTCGCGATGGGCAGGGGTGGCGGGGTCGCGCAGGGCGGAGGTCGGCTGGTCCTCGGTCAGATGGCTCAGCCGCACCAGGGCGCGGATGCGCTGCCGCCGGGTCTGCTTGAGATCGGAGGAGCGGTGCCGGAACAGGATCCGGGCCAGCTCGCCGTCACCGAACAGGGCGTTCAGCTCGGCGCCGGTCGTGTAGATCAGGAACAGCACCAGGATCCAGATCTGGATGAAGAGGAACCGGTGCCAGGAGAACTGCTCCGCCAGGGCCGCGCCGAAGCCGCCGATCTGGCCGCTATCGACGACATGGTGGATGAAGGCCTCGAGCAGCCGGGCGATGAAGACGAAGGCCCAGTACACGAAGGTCTTGAACAGGATCGGCAGGATCAGCGGCGCGTGGTCGAAGCGCCGCAGGAACGGCATCTTGTCGGCGACCAGCACCGCCTTGCCGACCACCAGCGCCGCCGTGGTCGCGACCAGGAAGTTGATCGACCGGGCGAGGTATTCGGACAGCACCAGGTTCTGCGTGAACACGATCAGGTTGAAGCCGACCAGGAAGAACAGGGTCGGCGGCAGGACGTGGCGGATCTCATGGCCGAGATGACGGAGAACGCGGTGCAGACGGCTGTCCTGCGCCGCCAGGGAGGTGCTGGCCATCGACCGTCTCCGGTGCTTGGGACCGTTCCGGAATCCTGGCGCCGAAGCGGGGCGCGGCAAAGCATATTCCGCGCCCCCGCAGATCAGGCGGCGAGGGCAGGGGCCGGCGATTGCGCCTCGGCCTCCAGCCGGGCGATCGCGGCGGCCAGGGGCAGGGATTCCTGACGGCCGTCGCGATAGCGCAGCGCCACGGTGCCGTCCCGCGCCTCGCGCGCGCCGATCGCGGCCAGCACAGGGACGCCATCGGCATGGGCGTCGACGATCTTGCGCGACAGCCGCTCCGGCCGGGCGTCGAGGGCGACGCGCAGCCCCGCCGCCTCGAACGCCTCGGCCACCCGGCAGGCCGGGACGACGTCGTCCGCGCCGATCGAGGCGACCACCACCTGCTCCGGCGCCAGCCACAGCGGCAGCTTGCCTTCATGGTGCTCGAGCAGGATGCCGATGAAGCGCTCCAGGCTGCCCAGCACCGCGTGGTGCAGCATCACGGGCAATTGGTGGTTGCCATGCTCGTCGACATAGGCGGCATCTAGCCGCTCCGGCATCACCAGGTCGAGCTGGATGACGCCGCATTGCCAGCGCCGGTCGCGGCTGTCGCGCAGGTGGAATTCCAGCTTCGGGCCGTAGAAGGCGCCCTCGCCGGGCAGGGTCTCGAAGTCGAGCCCGACCTGCCGCGCCGCGTCCGCCAGCGCCGCCTCGGCCCGGTCCCAGACCTCGTCCGACCCCGCCCGCTGCACCGGCCGTGTGGCGAAGGCGACGTCGAAGCGGTCGAAGCCGAAATCGGCGTAGATCCGGCGCAGCAGGCCGCAGAACCGCGCCACCTCGGCCTGGATCTGTTGCTCCAGGCAGAACACATGGGCGTCGTCCTGGACGAAGCCGCGCGCCCGCATCAGCCCCTGCAGCGCGCCGGATGGCTCGTTGCGGTGCACGGCGCCGAACTCGAAGTAGCGGATCGGCAGCTCGCGATGCGACCGCACGCGCTTGTTGAAGATCTGGATGTGCCCGGGGCAGCTCATCGGCTTCAGCGCCATGATCCGGCCCTCATCGGCCACGGCGAACATCTGGGCGCCGAATTTCTGCCAGTGGCCGCTGCGGTTCCACAGGCCGCGGGCCAGCAGCTGCGGTGTCCGCACCTCGCGATAGCCGGCCCGGGCCATGCGCCTTCGGACATGGTCCTCGACCACGCGGTAGAGCGCCCAGCCGCGCGGGTGCCAGAAGACCATGCCGGGGCCGTCCTCCTGCTGGTGGAACAGGTCGAGGCGGTTGCCGAGGCTGCGGTGATCGATGTCGTCCATGGGAAGTCTCCGTTGCGTTGGACCGGCGCAGGGAGAGCCCAGAAAGACCAAGGGCCCCGTCCGTTGCCGGCGGGGCCCTTTGGTGGTCGGCGAGGCGCTGTCCGATCAGCGCGCACGACCTCCGCACGACCCGCCTGTGGCGGTGGTCGTTTTGGCGGTCGCGGTAATCATCGAACGGATCGCGCTCATGGCATCAGTAGAGCCATGGCCTGCAGACGGCGTCAACCAGGATGCAACGCGGGGAGGGGCTGCCGTGTTGATGCGGCGGGACTTGTCATCAGCCGGGTCTCTCGCTATATTTATCTCAAACGAGATTGAAAGTCTCAAATGAGTTTGAAAAAAGGAGCGGTTCGATGATGGCGCGGGAGGCGGCGGTGGCGCCGGTCGGTGCCGAAGGGCGGGTGGCCCGGGCGGGGCTGAGCGCCTTCTTCAACATCGTCGAGGCCTGGGGGCTGAAGGACGAGGAGAAGCGCGTGCTGCTGGGCCGCCCGTCCAAGGCCACCTTCTATCGCTGGAAGGCCGGCGCGACCGGCCATCCCTCGGCCGACACGATGGAGCGGATCTCCTACATCCTCGGCATCTACCGGGCGCTGCAGATTCTGTTCAAGGACGCCAAGCTGGCCGATGGCTGGGTGCGGCGGCCGAACACGGCCTCGCCCTTCGGTGGGCGCTCGGCGCTCGATCGCATGCTGTCGGGCAACGTCGCCGACCTGTTCGTGGTCCGCCGCTACCTCGATGCGGAGCGCGGCGGTTGGGGTTAGTCATCCCGCTGCGCCGGGTCGACTGGCCCGAGTGCTGGCGCATCATCCCGAGCCGCTATCCGCCGATCGACCTGTTCGAGCGGGTGGCGCCGCCGGAGGATTGGGAGCTGCTGATCGAGCTCGAATCCCGCACCAACGACAGGCTGCGCGACCAGGTCGGGCAGATCGCGCTGGTGCCGCTGGAGGAGCGGATGAGCGGCCCGGGCACCAGCTTCATCATGGCGCCCTTCACCCATCTGCATCCGGATGGCAGCCGCTTCACCGACGGCACCTATGGCGCCTATTACGGCGCCGCGGCGCTGGATACGGCGGTGGCGGAGACCAGCTATCACCGCGCCCGCTTCTTCGCCGCGACGGCGACGCCGGCGACCACCATCGACATGCGGGTCCTGATCAACAGCCTGTCGGGTGGGCTGCGCGACATCCGCGGCCTGGGCGCCGAGCTGCCCGGCGTCTACGACCCGGTCGACTATTCGGCCGGCCAGGCGCTGGGGCGGCGGCTGCATGGCGACGGCGCCTTCGGCATCGCCTATGACAGCGTCCGCCATGCCGGAGGGCTGTGTGCCGCCGTGTTCCGGCCGCGCAGCGTGCTGACCCCGGTGATCCAGGAGCGGCACCTGTCCTATCACTGGGACGGAACCCGGATCGCGGCGGTGCACGAGATCCGGGCGTTGCAGACGTAGCCCGCCGCATAGCCGATCTCCGTTCGGGGGGCTGGGAATATCGAAGCCGCCCACCGATATTGTCCCCACGGTTTCACGAGGTCGGTCGCGGCGCGGCCGTCGGGGTATTCGATGCAGGCACCGGTCAACCCGCCGCGGGTCGAGATCCGCACCACCGTCACCATCCCGATCCTGGACGGGGCGGGTAAGGGCGTGTTCCACACCTTCAGCGGCTTCGGCGACGGCGGCGAGCATTTCGCCATCGCCCTCGGGCCGCAAGGCCGCGACGTGCCGCTGGTGCGGGTGCATTCCGAATGCCTGACCGGCGACGTCTTCGGCTCGCAGCGCTGCGATTGCGGCCCGCAGTTGAACGACGCCCTGCATCGCATTGGAAAAGAGGGCGGTTTTGTCCTTTATCTGCGCCAGGAAGGGCGCGGCATCGGCCTCTATGCCAAGCTCGACGCCTATGTGCTGCAGGACCAGGGGCTCGACACCTATGAGGCCAATGAGCGGCTGAACTTCCCGCATGATCTGCGAGACTTCACGCCGGCGGCGCAGATGCTGCTGGCGCTCGGGGTCAAGCGGATCCGGCTGCTGACCAACAATCCCGACAAGGCGAAGCAGCTCGAGGCCGCCGGGATCGAGATCGCCGAGATCGTGCCGACCGGCGTCTTCATCACCGAGCACAACATCCAGTACCTTGAAGCCAAGGTGAAGAAGCACGCGCATCGAATTGATCTGACGGAGATTTCCGGCCAGGCCACGGTGCTGCCTATGGCTGTCGGCGACACCCCGGGGGTGCGCCGCCTGGGCAAGCCTTGACGCTGCCGGCCGGACTCTCGCCGGGTTTCGGCTTCGGCGGCGTCCTCCGCGACACGCTGCCGGAGCCGCTGCGCCACGCCGCGCCCGCCACCCGGACGGCGGGTGACGACGAAGCCTGGATGCTGGAGACGCTGCGGACGGCGATGGCCCATAACGGGCTGTCCGACCCCAATCCGGTGGTCGGCTGCGTCATCGTCCGCGACGGCTGCGTCGTGTCCCGCGGCGCCACCGAGCGGATCGGCGAGCGTCACGCCGAGCGTGTCGCGGTCGAGGCAGTGCCCGACCGCTCGGCGTTCCGCGGCGCCACCGCCTATGTCACGCTCGAACCCTGCAGCCATCACGGCCGCCAGCCGCCCTGCGGTCCGGCGTGCCGGGCCGGATCTGTGATGTCTCGGCCGGGCCAGCCCGAACCGACCGAATTGTGAGAGCTTGCCGTCGATGATGTATTTCGCCCCGTGGAAGAAGGTCACCATCCTGGTGGTGTGCCTCCTCGGCGTGATCCTGAGCCTGCCGAACCTCCTGCCGCGCAGCACGCTCGACGCGCTGCCGTCCTGGATCCCGGCACGGCAGATGAATCTCGGTCTCGACCTGCGGGGCGGTTCCTACCTCCTGCTCGAGGTCGACATGAAGGCGGTGGTCGACGCCCGCCTCGCCAACATCCAGGATTCGATCCGCAGCCTGCTGCGGCGCGAGAGCATCGTCTTCAGCGACCTCGCTGTGAATGATCATTCGGTCAATTTCACCCTGTCCGACCCCGGCCAGGCCGACCGGGTGCGCACCCTCTTGGCCGAGAACCTGTTGACCGGTGCCGTCGACCCACTGGCCGGCGGCCAGCGCGATCTCGACATCAACGTCGGCAGCGATGGTAAGGCCGGCCTGACCCTGACCGAGGTGGGCCTGCGCGACCGCGAGGCCCGGGCGGTGGAGCAGTCGATCGAGATCGTCCGCCGCCGCGTCGACGAGAGCGGCACGCGCGAGCCGCTGATCTCGCGCCAGGGGTCGGCCCGAATCCTGCTGCAGCTGCCGGGCGAACAGAACCCCGACCGCATCCGCCGCCTGCTGGGCCAGACGGCGAAGATGACCTTCCACCTGGTCAATCTCGACTACCAGCCCGGCCAGCCGGTGCCGCCGGACACCGAGGTGCTGCCGATCGAGAATCCGCGGCAGGGCGAGCGGACGTCGATCGCGGTGCGCAAGCGGATCGAGGTCGACGGCGCCAACCTGACCGACGCCCGCGCCGGCACGAATTCGCAGACCGGGCAGTGGGTGGTGAACTTCGAGTTCGACAGCGCCGGCGCCCGCCGCTTCGGCCAGGTCACCCAGGCCAATGTCGGCAAGCCCTTCGCCATCGTGCTCGACGACAAGGTCATCACCTATCCGAACATCAACGAGCCGATCCTGGGCGGCCGCGGCCAGATCAGCGGCAACTTCACGGCCCAGACCGCCAACGACCTGTCCGTGCTGCTGCGCGCCGGCGCGCTGCCGGCGCCGCTGACCATCGTCGAGGAGCGGACGGTCGGCCCCGACCTGGGCGCCGACGCCATCCAGGCCGGCATCATCGCCGTCGCCGTCGGCTTCGTCCTGGTCATCACCTACATGTTCCTGTCCTACGGCTTGTTCGGCCTGTTCGCCAACATCGCCCTGGTCATGAACATGGTGCTGACGGTGGCGATCCTGTCGCTGCTCGAGGCGACGCTGACGCTGCCCGGCATCGCCGGCATGCTGCTGACCCTCGGCATGTCGGTCGACGCCAACATCCTGATCAACGAGCGATTGTACGAGGAGACGAAACGGGGGCGAACGCCGTTCTCGGCGATGGATGCGGGCTTCAGCCGGGCCTTCGGCACGATCTTCGACGCCAACATCACCTCGCTGATCAAGATGGCGATCCTGTACTCGCTGACCACGGGCCCGGTGCGCGGCTTCGCCGTCACCACCGGGATCGGCATCCTGACCTCGATGTTCACCGCCATCGTGCTGGTGCGGTTCATGATGGTCAGCTGGATCCGCCGCAAGCGCCCCACCGTCCTGCCCGTGCTGAGGAAAGCGTGATGTTCTGGCTCCGTCTCGTCCCGGACGACACCAAGATCCCGTTCATGCGGGGTCGCATCGCCGGCCTCGCCACCTCGGCCTTCCTCAGCATCGCCTCGGTCATCCTGTTCTTCCATCCCGGGCTGAACTACGGCGTCGACTTCAAGGGCGGCATCGCCATCGAGATCCAGACGCCACAGCCGGCGGATTTCTCGGTGCTGCGCTCCGGGCTCGACGCGCTCGGCCTCGGCCAGGTCCAGCTGCAGCAGTTCGGCTCGCCCAGCGACGTGCTGATCCGGATGGAGGCGCAGCCGACCGAACAGCAGCAGCAGGTGGCGCTCGACACGGTCAAGAAGACGCTGACCGACACCGTGCCGGGCACGGTGATCCGCAGCGTCGATTCGGTCGGCAGCACGGTCTCGGGCGAGCTGTTCCAGAACGGCATGATGGCGCTCGGCCTCGCCCTGGTGGCCATGCTGTTCTACATCTGGTTCCGCTTCGAATGGCAGTTCGGCGTCGGCGCCGTGGTCACCATGATCCTCGACGTCACCAAGATGATCGGGGTCTATGCCGTCACCGGCATGCAGTTCAACCTGACCTCGATCGCGGCGCTGCTCACGGTCCTCGGCTATTCGGTCAACGACAAGGTCGTGGTCTATGACCGGGTGCGCGAGAACCTGCGGCTGTACAAGTCGCTGCCGCTGCGGCAGTTGATCGACCTGTCGATCAACCAGACGCTGAACCGCACCATCGGCACCTCGCTGGCCACCTTCCTGGCCTGCCTGCCGCTGGCGATCTGGAGCGGCGAGAACCTGCAGCAATTCGCCATCGTCATCCTGATCGGCGTCGTCGTCGCCACCACCTCCTCGATCTTCATCGCGGCGCCGATCCTGCTGTTCCTCGGCGAGGACAAGCTGTTCCGCAAGAAGGCGCCGCCGGCGGCTCCGGCGGATGCCAAGCCGGCGGCAAAGAAGGCCTGATCCGGCGATGGCGGCGCGGCCGATCCTGATCGGCAGCGAGGTCTACCGGCATTCCAGCTACGGGCCGAAGCATCCGCTCGCCATCCCGCGGGTCTCGACCGCGCTCGACCTGATCCGGGCCCAGGGCTGGCTGGCCGACGGCCAGTACCGCGAGGGCCCGCTGGCCGGGGCCGAGGCCCTGACCCGGTTCCACCACCCGGACTATGTCGCGGCGGTCCAGGATGCCGAGCGCGACCAGGACCTCGATCCGGCGCGCCGGCAGCGGCACAATCTCGGCGGGGTCGAGAACCCGATCTTCGGCGAGGTGTTCCGCCGCCCGGCCACCGCCTGCGGCTCCTCGCTGCTCGGCGCCGGCCTGGTGGCCGAGGGGGCGGTGGTCTACAGCCCGGCCGGCGGGCTGCATCACGGCCGGCCCGACCGCGCCTCCGGCTTCTGCTACTTCAACGACCCGGTGCTGGCGATCCTCGCCCTGTTGGACCGCGGTGTCGACCGCGTCGCCTATCTCGACGTCGACGCCCATCACGGCGACGGGGTGCAGGACGCCTTCGCCGGCAATGCGCGGGTGCTGACCGTGTCGGTGCACGAGGCGCAGCGCTGGCCGTTCACCGGCGCGGTCGCGGACCGCGGCGGCGGCAACGCCCGCAACCTGCCCATGCCGCGCGAGCTGAACGACGACGAGATGGCGGCGGTGCGCGACCAGGCGCTGCTGCCGCTGGTCGAGGCCTTCCGGCCCCAGGCCGTGGTGCTGCAATGCGGCGCCGACGCGCTGCATGACGATCCGCTGAGCCGCCTGTCGCTGTCCAACCGCGCCCTGTGGGACGTGGTGGCGGCGGTGCGCGAGGTCGCGCCGCGTCTCCTCGTGCTCGGGGGCGGGGGCTACAATCCCTGGACCGTCGGACGTTGCTGGGCCGGGGTCTGGGCGGTGCTGAACGGCCTGGATCCGGCGGCGCCGCTGACGGCGGCGTCCCGCGCGGTGCTGGCCGGCCTGTCCTGGTCGCGCCGTCGCGGCACCCCGCCCGAACCTGCCTGGTTCGACCGGATGGACGACGCGCCGCGGCCGGGCCCGGTGCGGCCGGAGGTCCAATCCGTGATCCACGCCGTCATGACACCCTGACGAGATGGGACGATCGATGAAGACGCTCCTCGCCGCTTTCGCCCTGCTGCTTGCCGCCGCCGGCCCCGTCTCCGCGCAGGAGGCGCCCCAGCCCAAGACCAGCGACCTCACCATCGAGACCGCGGCCGGCAAGAGCTTCCACTTCGCGGTCGAGCTGGCTCTGACGCCGGAGCAGCAGGAGCGCGGCCTGATGTTCCGTGAGAAGATGGCGCCGGACGCCGGCATGCTGTTCGTGTTCGACCAGGCCGGGCCGCGGGCCTTCTGGATGAGGAACACGCTGATCCCGCTCGATATGATCTTCATCCGCACCGACGGGACGATCGCCAACATCCTCGAGAAGGTGCCGCCGCAGACCCTGGACCCCCGCACCTCCGACGGGCCGGCCAAGGCGGTGCTGGAGCTGAACGGCGGCATCGCCCGCTTCCTCGACATCAAGCCCGGCGACCGGGTGGTTCACCCGCTGATCGCCGCGGCCGCGCCGAAGAGCTGAGGTCAGCGCGGCTTGGTGGTTTCCTCGTCCGGGCCGGGCAGGGCCCAGCCGCGGCCGGCGGCGATCATGCAGGACTGCCCGTCCGGCCCGGTGTAGATCAGGGTCCAGCTCCGCCCCTTCGGCGCCGTGAACAGCTCGACCCGGCCGCCGCTGTTGGCGGTGCCGGCGCCGGCCGGCGTCTCCTGGAAGGCGCGCGCCAGATAGTCCACCACCACGTCGTGCGGGCCGCAGGAGGCCGGCGCCGCCAGGGCCGGGGCGGCCAGGAGAATGCCGGAAAATGCGATCGCGGCCGCACGGGCCATGCCTGCCTCGAAGCCGTGTCGGAGTCTCTGCGGCCGGGAGGCCAGGAAACCGGTATAATCGGAGAGCCTCGGCCAGACCAGCCATACGACAGCCGGCCCCGCGCCGGAAATTCCCGGCCGGACCGTGAAGGGGCGACACTATTGCGGGCCGAGGGGAATGCCGGACACCAGGACTGAGATCGAGCCGAGGCTGCGGGAGACGGCGGCGCCGCCCTTGCCCGGACCGACCCGGACCGCGCGCGGCAAGACATCCCGCCGGCGCCGTTTCCTGCTGCTCGCGCTGCTGGTCCTCGGCCTGATCGTGGCCGGCGGCGCCTGGTACCGCTGGGGCCATGCGGTCGCGCCCGACCAGCTCTGGCTCACTGCGACGGCCGAGCGCGGCGATATCGAGGACGCGATCACGGCGCTGGGGACGCTGCAGCCGGTCAGCTATGTCGATGTCGGCACCCAGGTCTCCGGCCAGTTGAAGACCCTGCATGTCGCGATCGGCGACCGGGTGAAGGCCGGCGACCTGCTGGCCGAGATCGACCCGACCGTCTACCAGACGCGGGTCGAGGCCGACCGGGCGCAGATCGCCAATCTCGCGGCCCAGCGGGCGGAGAAGGAGGCGCAGCTGCTGCTGGCCCGGCAGCAGGCCGAGCGGCAGCGCAACCTGAAGGCGTCGCGCGCCACCAGCGACGACGCGTTGCAGGTGGCCGAGGCGGGTTATGCCGCGGCCCAGGCCCAGCTCGACGCGATCGACGCCCAGACCCGGCAGATCCAGTCGACGCTCAGGGGCGACGAGGCCAATCTCGGCTACACCAAGATCTACGCGCCGATCGACGGCACGGTGGTGTCGCAGTCGGCGCGCCGGGGCCAGACCCTGAACGCCAACCAGTCGGCGCCGATCATCGTCCAGGTCGCCGACCTCGCGACCATGACCGTGGAGGCGCAGGTCTCGGAAGCCGATGTCAGCCGGCTGCGGCTCGGCATGACCGCCTACTTCGCCACCCTCGGCATGCCCGACAAGCGCTGGTACGGGGCGCTGCGGCAGGTCCAGCCGACGCCGGAGGTGGTCAACAACGTCGTGCTCTACAACGCGCTGTTCGACGTGCCGAACCAGGACGGCACGCTGATGACGCAGATGACGGCGCAGGTGTTCTTCGTCTCGGCCGCGGCCCAGGACACGCTGCTGGTGCCGGTCACGGCGCTGTCGGGACTGTCGCCCGGCACCTCCTCGGCCGTGCCCGGGCGGGCCACGGTCCGGGTGCTGAAGCCGAGCGGGTCGGTCGAGACCCGCACGGTGACGGTCGGCGTCACCAACCGGGCGCAGGCGGAGATTCTGAGCGGGCTGGAGCCGGGCGAACAGGTGATCACCGGCTCTCGCCGGCCGAACGCCGCGCCGACGCAATCCGGGCCGGGCCGGAGCCCGAGGCTCTGATGGACATCCGCGAGCCGATGCCGGCGACGTCAGCCCCGGCGGCAACCCGGCCGCAGGTGTCGCTGCGCGACGTCACCAAGACCTATGTCAATGGCGACCTGGCGGTGGAGGTGCTGCACGGCATCTCGCTCGACATCCACCCCGGCGAGTTCGTCGCCCTCATGGGCGCCTCGGGCTCCGGCAAGTCGACGCTGATGAACATCCTCGGCTGCCTCGACCGGCCGACCACCGGCACATACCACGTCGACGGCACCGATGTGGCGACGCTGGACGGCGACGCCCTGGCGCATCTGCGGCGCGAGACCTTCGGCTTCATCTTCCAGAGCTACAACCTGATCGCGTCCGCGACCGCGGCCGAGAATGTCGAGGTGCCGGCAATCTATGCCGGCATCCCCGCCGCCGAGCGGCGCGAGCGGGCGGAGCAGCTGCTGGGCTCGCTCGGCCTCGCCGACCGCACCGACCACCGGCCGAACCAACTGTCGGGCGGCCAGCAGCAGCGGGTGTCGATCGCCCGGGCCCTGATGAATGGCGGCCGGGTGATCCTGGCCGACGAACCGACCGGCGCGCTGGACAGCCACAGCGGCGCCGAGGTGATGGCGCTGCTCAAGCGGATGAGCGAGGCCGGCCGCACCGTCATCCTGATCACCCATGACCGGGCGGTGGCGGAGCACGCGCACCGGCTGATCGAGATCCGTGACGGGCACATCGTCGGCGACAGCGGCGCGCGCGGGCCTGCGGTCGTGGCCGGGCCCGTGAGCCAGCCTGCGGGCGATGCCGGCGCGCTGGGCGTCGCCGACATGACCGAGGCGGTGAAGATGGCGCTCAGGGCCCTGCGCGCCAACCTGTTCCGCACCATCCTCACCCTGCTCGGCATCGTCATCGGCGTCGGCGCGGTGATCGCCATGCTGGCGATCGGCGACGGGGCGAAGCAGTCGGTGGTCGACCGCATCTCGGCCATGGGCACCGACCTGCTGCTGATCCGCCCGGCGCAGAGCAACAACCGCACCGCCGACGGGGTGATCGCGACGCTGGTGCCGGAGGATGCCGAGGCGCTGACGGAGGTGCCCAACGTTGCCGCCGCGGTGCCGGAGCTGACGGGGACCATCACCCTGCGCTATGGCAACACCGACTACCAGACCCAGGCCGATGCGACGACGCCGGACTTCACCCGGGTGCGCAGTTGGTCGGTCGAGCGCGGCAGCTTCATCTCGGCCGGGGACGATGCCAGCTATGCCCCGGTGATCGTGCTGGGCCAGACCGTGGCCCGGATCCTGTTCCCGGAGGGCGTCGACCCGCTCGGGCGTTACGTCCTGGTCAACAACATCCCGTTCCAGGTGATCGGGCTGATGGAGGCGAAGGGCGCGACGCCCTACGGCGCCGACCAGGACGACATCGTGTTCATGCCGCTGTCGACCGGCAGCCTGCGGGTGTTCGGCAAGCGCTTCGTCCGATCGATCACGGTGCAGGTCGAGGACACGGCGCGGATCGACGAGACCCAGGCCGACGCGCAGGCGCTGCTCGAGGCCCGGCACCGCCGCCAGGACGTGCAGATCCGCAACATGTCGTCGCTGATCGAGACCGTCTCGGCGACCCAGAACACGCTGACCATCCTGCTCGGCTCGGTCGCCGCCATCTCGCTCCTGGTCGGCGGCATCGGGGTGATGAACATCATGCTGGTCAGCGTCACCGAGCGCACGCGCGAGATCGGGGTGCGGATGGCGACCGGCGCCCGGATGCGCGACATCCTGCAGCAATTCATCACCGAATCCGTGGTGGTCTCGGCGATCGGCGGCGCCATCGGCGTGGCCGGCGGCCTGGCGGTGGCGGCGGCGCTGCAGGCCTTCGGCACCGCGATCGTGTTCTCGCCCGGGCCGGTGCTGCTGGCCTTCGGCTGCGCCTTCCTCACCGGCCTGATCTTCGGCTACATGCCGGCGCGCAAGGCTGCCACACTCGACCCCGTCGTCGCCCTGTCCGCCGAGTGACCATGCCGATCCGCTTCCCTCTCGCGACGGTCCTGACCGTCGCCCTGCTGGCCGGCTGCGCCGGGCCGGAGGACGACAAGCCCGCCCTCGACATCCCGGGCGGCTGGAAGGCGGAGGGGCCGGCCGGCACCACCTGGCCGGAGACGGGCTGGTGGCGCAGCTTCGGCTCGTCCCAGCTCGACGTCCTGATCCGCACCGCCCAGCAGAACAACCAGGACATCGGCGCCGCCGTCGCCCGGGTGCTGCAGGCCGATGCCCAGGCGCGGATCGCCGGCGCGCCGCTGCTGCCCAGCATCGGCGCCACCGGCGACGCCTCGCATTCGGTCTCGCCGGAGCGCGCCAGCAGCTTGGGCCTCGGTTCCAGCCGCACGGTCAGCGACCAGTTTTCGGCCGACCTTTCGGCCAGCTACGAGATCGACCTCTGGGGCAAGAACCGGGCGGCGCTGCAATCGGCGCAGGCCTCGGCACTGGCCAGCCGCTACGACCGCGACACCGTCGCCCTGACCGTCACCTCGAGCACCGCCACCACCTACATGCAGGTCCTGGAATTCCAGGACCGGCTGGCGATCGCGCGCGACAACCTGGCCAACGCCCAGCAGGTGCTGAACGTGGTGCTGGCGCAGGAGAGTGCCGGCGCCGCCTCGGCCCTCGACGTGGCGCAGCAGCGCACGGTGGTGGCACAGCAGAAGGCCGCGATCCCGCCGCTGGAGCAGCAGCGCCAGCAGACCGAGACGACGCTCGCGCTGCTGCTGGGCGAGCCGCCGGAGCGGCTGTCGCTGCAGCGCCAGTCGCTCGACGATCTCGATATCCCGGTGGTGGCCGCGGGCCTGCCGTCCTCGCTGCTGGACCGCCGGCCGGACATCCAGAACGCCGATGCGCAGCTGCTCGCCGCCCGGTTCAACGCGAAGGAGGCGAAGGCCCAGCTGTTCCCGTCGATCCAGCTGACCGGCTCGGGCGGGGTCCAGAGCGCGGCGCTCGGCACCCTGTTCAACTCCGCCAACACGCTCTACAGCCTCGCCGCCTCGCTGACCCAGCCGATCTTCGAGGGCGGTGCGCTGCGCGGCGCGGTCCAGCTCACCGAGGCGCAATACCAGGAGCTGGGGCAGACCTATGTGAAGGCCGTGCTGACCGCCTTCGGCGATGTCGAGAACGCGCTGATCGCGACGCGCCAGAGCGGGCTCGCCTACCAGGCGCAGCAGGAGGTGGCCACCCAGGCGCGCGAGGCGTTCCGCCTGTCCGACGCGCAGTACCGGGCCGGGGCGGTCGACCTGCTGACCGTGCTGAACGCGCAGCAGAGCTACTTTTCCGCCCGCGACCAGCTGGTGCAGGCCAAGTCCAACCGGCTGCAGGCGGCGGTCGCGCTCTACAAGGCGCTGGGCGGCGGCTGGTCGGTGTCCTCGGTGAAGGCTGCCGCCGGCAGTTGAAGCGCGCCGCTCGCCCGACCGGAATATGCGCCGCCGCCTGGAATCCGCCATTTTGGCAATCGATGCTATGGTTCGCATTGCGGCGTCCAGGCAGGGGGAGCCGGATTGGCTGAAACGGATCGTGCGGCCGTCCTGATCGACCGCATCTATGCGGCGCTGGTCGGTGAGATCGGCTGGGACCTGTTGCTGCGGGAGGTCGCGACCTGCCTGCCGAACGGCAAGGCGACGCTGTTCTTCCACGACCTCGACAGCGGCAGCGGCGCATTCTCGGTGAACACTGGCTTCTCGGTCGACGCCGTGGCCGCCTATGGCAGCCATTTCAGCCGGGTGAATCCGTGGATGCGGGCGGCGGCACAGCGCCCGGTCGGGCTGGCGGTCCGGGCGGAGCAGATGCTGCCGCGCCACGACCTGCTGCGCACCGAATTCTATGCCGACTATCTGCAGCCGCACGGCCTTGGCACCGCAGTCGGGGTCACGGTGTACAAGGAGGAGCGCTGCCACTTCATGCTCAGCGTGCTGGGGGCGGAGGCCGACGACGCCACCGTGGACGCCGCCCGCGCCCTGCTCGGCCAGCTGGCGCCGCATCTGCGCCGGGTCTTCTCCTTCTATCGCCGCTCGCCCCAGGCCGGCGCCGCCCTGCAGGACGGCCTCTCGGTGCTCGACCTGCTCGGCATCGGCCTGATCCTGGTCGCGCCGGACCGGCGGGTCCGCCACTGCAACCAGGCGGCGGAGGTCCTGATCGCTGCCGGCGGCGCGGTCGGCCAGGACGGCGAGGGGCGCCTGCGCTTCGCCTCGCCCGACGTGACCGCCGCCCTCGACCGCGCCTTGGGAACGATCCGCCTGGGCCTGTCGCGTGGCCTGCTCGACACCCAGCTGCTGCGGCGCGACGGCGATCGCGCGCCGCTGCGGGTGCGCTTCGTGCAGCTCGACCAATCCTCGGTGCAGGTGTTCTTCGCCGGTGCCGCGGCGATGGTGCTGATCGAGGACCCGGCGATCTCCTCCGTCGCAGCGCGGATCGAGAGCGCCCGCGCCGCCTATGGCCTGACCGCGGCCGAACTGCGCGTGACGCGGCGCCTGATCGAGGGCCTGACCCCGACCGAGATCGCCGCGGTCGACGGCGTCTCGCCGCTCACCGTGCGCAGCCAGCTGAAGAGCATCTTCGCCAAGACCGACACCCGCCGCCAGGCCGAGGTGGTGCGGAAGCTGTCGGCCGGGGTGCTGTAGGGCAGGGGGATCAGCCCTCTCCCGGGCCCCGCTTGCGCGCCAGGGCTACGCCGTCGCCGATCGGGATCAGCGAGAAGTCGACCCGCCTGTCGTCGCGCAGCATGGCGTTGACCCGGCGGATCGCCTCGGTGCCCGGCATGCGGTCGGCAGAATCGGCCACGCGGCCGCTCCACAGCGCGTTGTCGACCAGCAGCAGCCCGCCGGGGCGCAGCAGGCCGATCGCCGCCTCGGCATAGGCCGGGTAGTTGTCCTTGTCGGCGTCGACGAAGACCATGTCGACGGTTCCGGCCCAGTCCGCGCGCGTCAGCTCTTCGAGGGTGTCGAGGGCCGGCTGCAGGCGCAGCTCGATGCGGTCGGCGACGCCGGCCTCCTGCCAGTACCGCCGCGCGACCGCGGTCCATTCGGCGCTGACGTCGCAGCACAGGAGTCGCGCCTCCGGCGGCAGCGCCAGCATCACCGCCAGCGCGCTGTAGCCGGTGAAGGTGCCGATCTCGACCAGCCGGCGGGCGCCGATCATCCGGGCCAGCAGGGCCATGAACTGGCCCTGCTCCGGCGTGATCTGCATTCCGGCGTGGCCGCCGGTCGCCTGCCGCGTCTCCCGCCGCAGCCGAGCCAGGATCTCCGGCTCGCGTAGCGAGGCATCGAGCAGATAGGTCTGGAGTGCGTCGTTCAGGCCGATGCTCATGGCGTCACATGCACGCTGGGATTGCGCTGCACCGGCACCGGCCGGCGCAGCTCATTGCGGATCTTCATCGCCTCGAACACCGGGGCGGTGCCGGGGCGCGGCACGAAACGGCCCTCGCCGCGCTGCACCTTCAGCTCCTTGTCCTCCCAAACCACCTTGCCCTGGCTCAGGGTGATGGCGGGCAGGCCGCGCACCTCCATGCCCTCGAACACATTGACCTCGATGTTCGAATGCTGGGTGGCGGCGCTGATGGTCTTGGTCGCCGCCGGGTCCCAGACCACCAGGTCGGCGTCGGCGCCGGGCGCGATCACGCCCTTCTGCGGGTAGAGGTTGAAGATCTTGGCGGCGTTGGCCGAGGTGGCGGCGACGAACTCGCTCGGGGTCAGCCGGCCGGTGTTGACGCCATGGGTCCACAGCACCGCCATGCGGTCCTCGATGCCGCCGGTGCCGTTCGGGATCAGGGTGAAGTCGTCGATCCCCATCCGCTTCTGCTCGGTCCGGAAGGCGCAGTGGTCGGTGGCGACGACCTGCAGGCTGCCGGCGGTCAGCCCATCCCACAGCGACTTCTGGTGGTCCTTGGAGCGGAAGGGCGGGCTCATCACCCGGGCGGCGGCGTAGGCCCAGTCCTTGTTGCGGTACTCGCTCTCGTCCAGGGTCAGGTGCTGGATCAGCGGCTCGCCATAGACCCGCTGGCCGTTGGCGCGGGCCCTGGCGATCGCCTCATGCGCCTCGCGGCAGGAGGTGTGAACGATGTAGAGCGGCACGCCGGCAGCGCCGGCGATCATGATGGCGCGGTTGGCGGCCTCACCCTCGACCTCGGGCGGGCGGGACAGGGCATGGCCCTCCGGCCCGGTGATGCCGGCCTCGAGCAGCGTTTTCTGCAGCAGCCAGACGATGTCGCCGTTCTCGGCATGGACCATCGGCAGGGCGCCGAGCTCGCGGCAGCGGGTGAAGCTGTGCATCAGCACGTCGTCATCGACCATCAGGGCGTTCTTGTACGCCATGAAGTGCTTGAAGCTGTTGACGCCGTGCTCGGCCACCAGCGTGCCCATCTCCTCCCGCACCTGGTCGGACCACCAGGTGATGGCGACGTGCAGCGACCAGTCGGAGACCGCCTTCTCGCCCCATTCGCGCCACTGGCGGTAGCCGTCCAGCAGGCTCTGCTGCGGGCCGGGGATGCAGAAGTCGATGATCATGGTGGTGCCGCCGGACAGCGCCGCGGCGGTGCCGGTGTAGTAGTCGTCGGCCGCCACCGTGCCCATGAACGGGAACTGCATATGGGTGTGCGGGTCGATCCCGCCGGGCAGCAGGTAGCTGCCCGAGGCGTCGATCACCCGGGCGCCGGTCGGGGCGGCGAGGTCGGGGCCGACGGCGACGATCCTGCCGTCGTCGCAGATCACATCGGCGCGGAAGCTGCGGTCGGCGTTCACCACCGTGCCGCCCTTGAGTGCGATCGTCATGGCCGGCGCTCTCCTCTGGTCGCGTGCCTTGTCCCCTGTTGCTGGGGAGAGTGGGACGGATCGCCGGGCGAGGCAAGGCCGATCCTGACCGTTTGGTCAGGGGGTGGGCGCAGCAAAAGAGCCGGCGCCCGACGGCCCCGGCGAGGTCAGGGAGGAAAGCGGCTCATGCGGAGCCGATTAATACGTTACGTATCTTTCCTTCATGGGTCAATACGAATCGTATCTATTTGCCTTAGTCGCGCATCACCCATTTCACCGGCACCGCCCATTCGATCGCGACGTCGGAGATCAGCGGCGCGTTGTAGCTGAACAGGGTGAAGAAGCCGGGTCCGCTGCCGCGCATCAGGATCTTGACGAAGGTCCGGCCGTCGGCCAGGCGGATCACGCATTCCCGGCCGATCAACTGGTCCGGCTCGGCCCGGACGTTGCGGTAGTAGATGACGTCGCGGTCGCGGAAGGCCGGGGCCATCGAATCGCCGCGGACGATGACGGCGACGGTGTGTTCGTCGGCCGCCGGCGGAGCATCGGCCTCGTCGATTCGCTCGGTCGACTGGTCGCCCTCGAACATGTGGATCTCGGCGCCGGCGCCGACATGGCCGACCACCGGCACCATCGGCCGCAGCCCCGCCGGGGCACCTTCGCCGGTGAGCAGCCAGGCCTCGGAGACACCGAAGGCGGCGGCGTAGCGGCCGGCGGCGTCGCGGCGCAGGCCGCGCAGCCCGGATTCATGGGCGCGGTAGGTGATCGGGCTCCAGCCGAAGGCGCGGGCGGCGTCCGCAGCGGTCTCGTGACCGGCCTTGGTCCGTGCCAGCACGAGGCGTTGATGCGGTTCCAGCATGCCGGGCATTTAGCACGTTTTGTAACGTGATGACAATTCATTTCGTATTGCGTTAACTGGATACGAAACGTATCGTCATGACATGGACAACATGATCACGAACCTCGATGACCTGTTCACTCGCTGGCCGAGGCAGGGTCATCTCTCCGCCGATCTCGGCGTGTCGCCACAGCATCTGCGGATGATGCGGGTGCGGGGGTCGGTCCCGGTGCGCTTCTGGCCCCGCTTCGTCGCCGCCGCCGCCCAACGCGGCATCGCCGGCGTCGACTACGACCTGCTGGTCCGGCTGCACATCCCGGAGGGGCAGCCGTGACCCCCGCCACCCATCCCGTCATGGAGACCGTCATGAACACCCTGCCGACCCTCGATCAGATCGAGGGCATGCCGATTGCCGCCGTCGCGGCGCTGCCGGCCGAAGCGCTGGCACAGCTGGTCGACGACCTGGTCGTTCTGGTGGAGCATAGTCGCCAGCTGCAGGCGGTGATCGCCGCCGCGCTGGCCCTGCGCAGCGGCCGGCCGGTCCTGCAGGTCGCCGGCGGCCGCGAGGTCGAGCGGTGGCTGCGATGAGCGAGCCGCGCAGCAGCCTGTCGCGGCGCCAGCCGCGCCCGCGACTGGAAACGGAGCAGCTCCACCGCTTGCGGGTCGCGGCCTGGCACAGCCAGGGTGTCGTCGTGATTCGGCCCGAGGAGGTCGAAGACGACCGGATCCGCCAGGCGATCGTGAACGAGGCCGACCGCCTCTACGGCAAGCGGAAGACGGAGGTGTGAGCAGCGGCCACGCCCGCTGGACGGATCGGAGGCTATGCCTTGCCGCCGAACAGCGCCTCGGCCCGTCGCCTGATCTCCTCCGGCGCCACGTCCTCGATATGGGTGGAGATGCTCCAGACATGGCCGAAGGGGTCGACCACCGTGCCCAGCCGGTCGCCGTAGAACTGGTCGGCGACCGGCCGCGACAGGGTGGCGCCGGCGGCCAGGGCCCGTTCCACCACCGCGTCGACATCCTCGACATAGAGGTGCAGCGAGACCGGCGTGCCGCCGATGGCGGACGGACTGGACCAGCCCGTCTCGGGCATCTCGTCGGCCAGCATGATCAGGCTGCCGCCGATCGTCAGCTCGGCATGACCGATGGTGCCGCCGTGCGCGTCCATGCGCAGCCGCTCGGCGGCGCCGAAGGCGGTGCGGTAGAAGTCGATCGCCGCGGCGGCGCCGCGGACGATGAGATAGGGGGTGACGGTCGGGTAGCCGTCCGGAATCGGCTTCACCTGCGCGGCCATTGCCTCCTCCCTGAGGTGGATCGCGGCGCGTTCGGTCGCGCCCTGCCGTCGATCATACAGGATGCGCGCCGGTGCGGGCAGGGGAGGGCGCGGTCAGGCGGCCGTTCTGTCGGGTGCTCCCGTCAGCAGCTCCGCCACCGCCCGGATGATGCGGTCCGGCCGGATCGTCGAGCCCGACGGTACCCCGTCACCGATCCCGTCCACCCAGATCGCGTGGATGCCCAGGCGCTGCGGCGCCGCCACCTCCCATTCGAGGTTGTCGCCGACCATCCAGGCCTCGGCCGGATCGACTCCCAGCGCTTGCAGCGCATGGCGATAGGCGCGCTCCTCCGGCTTGCCGAAGCCGTGCTCGCCCTCGATCTGGATGTGATCGAACCGGTGTGCCAGATCGAAGCGCACGATCTTGGCGCGCTGGGCCTCGGCCGCGCCGTTGGTGACCAGGGCCAGGCGGATGCCGAGTGCCCGGAAGCCGTCGACCACGGCATGGGCGTCGGGAAACAGGTGCATCTGCTCGTCGCGATAGGCGGTGAAGCGGTCGGCGAGGCGGTGGAGGAGGTCGGGGGAGGGCACCGGCCGGCCGCCGGCGGCGAGGGTGTCGAAGGCGCCGGCCACGATCATCCGCCGGGCTTCACCGATCCGCTGGCGCCAGATCCGGTGGCGCTCCGCATCCGCCCAGAAATCGCGGGCGAAGGCGCCGACCGCGGCGGCGATCTCGGCGGGGGACCAGGGAGCCAACGCCTCGGAGAACTCGGCGGTCACGGCGAGCCAGGCGGCCTCCGGACGGCCATAGGCAGAGATCAGCGTCTCGTCGAGGTCGAACAGGATGGCGCGGGGCAGCAGCATCGGATGCCGTCGGTCTGCGGAGGGACACCGCATTTGCGCCGGGCCCGCCATCTGACGCAAGTGTGCCGGCGGGACAGCCGGCGCCGGGCGGTCAGTGCCGCGGCGGCTTTGCCCGCAGCGCCGGGTGCTTCGGGGCGGGGCGGTGGGCGCGATCCTCCTCGATCCGGATGTGCTGGTCCTGTGTGTCCGGCCGGCGGATCGAGGAGGCGAAGCGGCCGGCGGCGTGGCGGGCGATCTCGACCCGGCTCTGCCGCTCGGCGATCTCGATCCGGCCGATCTCGGCCTTGGTGACGTGACCGCGGCGGCACAGGAAAGGCAGCAGCCAACGCGGATCGGCGTTGTTGGCGCGGCCGACATTCATCCGGAACCAGACCGATTCACCGTCACCCTCGCGGGCCGGGCCGCCCTCCCGGGCGGGACGGGGCGGGCGCCGATCGGCCGAGGCGGGCCGCTCCGGCGGCGGCGACAGTTCCTCGGGCGCGGGGAGGAGGCTGCGATGCAGGCGGACCAGGGCGACGGCGAGATCCTCGGCGCTGCGCTCGGCCAGGAGGGCGCGAGCGCCGGCGAGGTCCTCTTCCGTCGCCGGCTCGGCCAGGATGGTGTCCTGGGCCAGCCGCGCCTGGTCGCGGGTGCGGATCTCGTCCGCTGCCGGCGGCGGCGACCAGACCGCCTCGACCCGGGCGGCGCCGAGCAGCCGTTCGGCCTGGTGGCGGCGGTTGTACGGCACCAGCACGACGCTGACACCCTTGCGCCCGGCCCGGCCGGTACGGCCGCTGCGATGCTGCAGAACCTGCGCGTCATGCGGCAGCTCGGCATGGATGACCAGGCCGAGATCCGGCAGGTCGAGCCCGCGGGCCGCGACGTCGGTGGCGACGCAGACCCGCGCCCGGCCGTCGCGCAGCGCCTGCAGCGCCCGGTTGCGCTCGACCTGGCTCAGCTCGCCCGACAGCGCCGCCACGGCGAAGCCGCGTTCCAGCAGGTTGCCCTGCAGGCGGCGCACCGCCTCGCGGGTCGAGCAGAACACGATGGCGCCGCGCGCCTCGAAGAAGCGCAGGATGTTGACGACGGCGCGCTCCACCTCGTGCGGCGCGACCTGCATCGCCCGGTACTCGATGTCGCGGTGCGGTTCGTCGCGCGACGACATGGCGATGCGCAGGGCGTCATGCTGGAAGCGCCGGGCGAGAGCGATGATCTCCTTCGGCAGCGTGGCCGAGAACAGCAGGGTCCGGCGCTCCGCCGGGGCGGCGTCGAGGATCGCCTCGAGATCCTCGCGGAAGCCGAGGTCGAGCATCTCGTCGGCCTCGTCCAGCACCACGGCGCGCAGTGCCGAGAGGTCGAGTTGGCCGCGCTCGATATGGTCGCGCAGGCGCCCGGGCGTGCCGACGACGATGTGGCAACCCGCGGCCAGCAGGCGCTGCTCGCGCCGGGCGTCCATGCCGCCGACGCAGGCGAGGACGCGGCCCCCGGCCGGCTGGTACAGCCACTCCAGCTCGCGCTGTACCTGCAACGCCAGCTCGCGGGTCGGAGCGATCACCAGGGCGAGCGGCGCCCCGCCCGGCCCGATACGCTCGGCGTCCCCAAGCAGCGTGCCGCCGAGGGCCAGGCCATAGGCCACGGTCTTGCCCGAGCCGGTCTGGGCCGAGACCAGCAGGTCGCGGTCCGCATTCTCGGATTGCAGCACCGCGGCCTGGACCGGCGTGGGCTCGGCATAGCCGCGCTCGGACAGGGCGCGCAGCAGGCTGGCGGGGGCGGGGGAGAAAGGCATGTCGCACTAGACCCTTGTTTCGAGCCGTGGCGGACACTGCTCCTGATGGGGATCCCGATCTTCCGAAATGTCAAAGAACGGCCGCCGCATCGCTGCGGGCCGGTCCAACGGCAAAAGATCTCTGAATCGTCGCGCGCATCGATACGCGAACCGGGCGTCGTGCACAAGGGCCGCTCCCCGGGGTGCGACGGTTTCGCCCCCGCCATCCACGCCAACGAGCATGCCATGCCGGGTGTGAAGCATCGGTCCGGCGGCAGCGGCCGGTTCGGGCCCATGCTGGTCGGTCCTCTCGATGCCGCTTGCAAAACCGAGGCGTTCCCTCTAGGAAAACTGCGGCGTTCGGGGCGTAGCGCAGTCTGGTAGCGCGCCTGCTTTGGGAAAAGGCTACGCAATCCCGTTAACCTGCTGATTTCCTAATGGTATTTTCGGCTTCTCCCGAACCCGGTTCGGGACTATTCCGGGACTCTGCCGGCGGCCGGGCCGCGGCCTCCATCATCTCGCGGATGTCGTCGACCAGGACGTGGGCGTATTTCGCCGTGGTCTTGATGTCGGCGTGGCCGAGCTGCTTCTGCACCGCCTTCAGGTTGCCCGACGCCCGCAGGCCCCGGGTGGCGCTGGTGTGGCGGGTGTCGTGCATCCGAAAGTTCTTCACCTTGGCCGCGGCCAGGGCGGCGCTCCACAGGCGGCGCCAGCCGTCGCGGCTGATCGGATAGCGCTCGCCCTTGCGGCGCACCACCAGGCCGTCAGCGCTGGTGCGCGGCCGGTCGCAGACATAGGTGAAGACATGGTCGGCATGCTGGCCGCGGCAGCCCTGCAGCAGCGCCACCATGGCCCGCGTCATCGGCACGATGCGCAGCTTGCCGCCCGGCTTCCGGCTCTTGCCGACGACCTGGATCTCCAGCCGCTCGAAGTCGACATCCGGCCAGGTCAGGCCGCGGCACTCGCCGAGGCGGCAGCCGCTGAGGATGGCGAAGCGGACGATCGGGTGCAGGTCCGGCCGCAGCTGCGCGAACAGCCGATCCTCCTCGTCCCAGCTGGCCTCGCGCACCCGCTCCTCCGGCTCCTCGAGGCGGTGCCTGTGCCATCTCGGCTGCTTGCCGACGTCGATGCCCCAGGTGTCGGCGGCGCGATGCACGATTCGGCGCAGCAACTCGACCGTGTCGCGGTTCACCGTCGCCGGCGCGACCAGCGTGGTCTTGTTGCGGGCCCGGTCGCCACGGCGCCGGGCGACGATCTCGGCCAGCTTCGCGTCGGCGATCTCCGACAGCAGGGTGTTGGGGCCGAGCCGGTCGACCAGTCGGGACAGCCAGCGGAACACGTCCTCGCCGGAGGCCTGGTGCTGCGCCACCTCGGTGTAGAAGCGGCCGGCCGCCGCGTCGATCGTCATCTGCCGGCGCGGCTCCGGCCCGGCGGTGGCGACCTCTATGCGCTTCCGGGCTTCGAACTGCCGCGCCGCTGCCGCGCTCGCCGTTCCCGCAGAGCCGTGAAATCGTACACCCTTGACGACGAAGTCGTAGTGGTAGTGTGGCTTGCCTTTCGGCTTGTAGACGGACACGGGGCCTCCTGCCGGCGCCGGCGATCGATGAAGGTCTGCAAATCGCGCGATTCGAACTTCTTGGTGCGCCGCCCGACCAGGACGTAGGGGATGTCGCCTGCTGCCACGTGCATCTTGAGCGTCTTGATGCACATGTCCAGCCGCTCGGCCGCCGCCGCCATCGACATCAGCAGCCGCCTGTCCGGCTCCGGCAAAGGTTCGCCGGCGGCAGCGGCCCGATCCTGGTCGCGGGCGGCGGCGTCGGTCATGACCCGCCGGCCCCGATCGGCTCGTCGGGCCTAGCGCGGCCGGATCGGCGATCGAAGGCCTCGACCGCGGCCATTGCCGCGGCGGAGACGTGCAGCAGTTGTGCGCGCACCGCCTCCCAGGCTGCGGCCTGGTCATTGCCGACCAGCTGGGCGGCGGTCAGCTCGCCATCTGCGGCGGCCTCGGCGCTGTCGACGATCCAGTCGACGAAATCGCCGATGGCCTGCCGGTCGTCGCCCTCTCGGGTCAGGCCGGCGACATCCGTCAGGCGTTGCCGTTCCTGGCAGGCGTCCTGCAGCACGTCGATGGCGTGGTCCGGCAGGTAGGGACGGCCATGCAGGCCGTCGGCGCCCTCGACATAGACGCGGATGGCGGCGATGCCGTCCGGCAGGGGATCAGCCACGGGCGGCCTCCTCTGCGATGGCGGAGAGCAGCGCGTCGAACTGACCCTCGTGGACCTCCGCCGCCGCCTCCGCCGCCGCTCGCCACGCCTCCGCCGCCTCCGCCGCCGCCGCCGCCGCCGCCGCCGCCGCCGCCGCCGCCGCCGCCGCCGCCGCCGCCGCCTCCGCCGCCTCCGCCGCCTCCGCCGCCGCCGCCGCCTCCGCCGCCGCCGCCGCCGCCGCCGCCGC
>NZ_JBQJIK010000037.1:0-76135 GCF_052078665.1 Inquilinus sp. CA228
GGGGCATCCGGTGCCGCCGGCGCCGCGCCCTGCGGGGCGGCCTCGCCGCTCTGCTGCTTCTGCCTCTCCGCCTCGACCGCCGCCATCTGCGTCTGGATGAAGGTGGCCAGCTTGCCCGAGGCGTCGTCCGCCAGCGCCTTTTCGGTCTGCAGCGCCTGGTGGAAGAAGGCGCTGTAGTAGTTGTCGTCGAGGGTGAAGACCAGCGCGGCGGAGATCTTCTGCTGGTTCATCGTGCAGCTCAGCTCGGCCCGCTTGACGGCGTAGGGCCCCTCGACGAAGGCCGGCTGGTCGCTGCTCTGCCAGTCGGTGCCGCAGACCGACTTCATGATCTCGAGATAGCGCTTGGCGAACTGGTCGATCTCGACCGCGTCGCCGCGCGGCTCCTGGTGCAGGCCGCCGACGACCTTGCCGTCGGTGCCGACCTGCCAGGCCTGGTTGATCTGCAGCGGGTCGCGCGGCAGCTTGCGCGGGTCGGCGATGCCGACATTCTGGATCCCGGCGCTGTTCAGGATGTCCTGCAGCGCGCCGACCGGCATGCCGAAGCCCTGGGCGCCGATCAGGGTGCGCGGGTCGCCCTGCGGCTGGCCGCCGGCACCGGCGTTGCCGGCGTTGCCCTGGGCCTGGGCGATCAGCTTGCGCGCGGTCTCGATGCAGTCCCGCAGCCCGCCGAGGGCGGCCCCGGTGCCGGTGAGCGCGAAGGTGAACTCGCCCTTCGGGGTGGTGACGATCGCCTTGCTGCCCTTGGCCAGCAGCTGGAACAGCTCGCCGTCCTGCCCGACCGGCAGGACATAGGCGACCGGGGAGACCGGAACGATGTCGAACTGCTTGTCGTAGGCGGCATCGACCCGGATGCGGCCCTTGCCCTTGTCGGCTTCCTTCAGGCCCCAGTTCTGCTTCACGACGGCGACGTTGAACAGGTAGTTCGGGTTCAGCGTGAACGCCAGCGTCATCCCGCCGTCATAGGGCTTCGACACGTCGCAATGGCTGAACTGCTGGTTGGTCGGGTTGGGAACGGCGCCGCCCTTCCAGCCGCCGGCATCGATCCTGAATTCCTTCGGCGTCGGAGCCTGCCGGCCCTGCGGTGCCGCCTGGGCCGGAGCCGGCTGAGCTTGGGCCGGAGCCGGCTGGGCGGGGGCCGCGGGCGCCTCGGCCGGTGCCACGGGCTGCGCCGGGGGCGTGGCCTGCTGCGCGATCGCCGGAACGGCGAGCAGGAGCGGGAGCAGCGCCGCGCCGGCGCGGAGGGTCGAAAGGTTCATTCCAGGACGCGTCCGTATGATGTATCCGGGCGGGTCAGTCTCGAGCCTTTCCCGCAGGGCGGGCCACACTCGTCCAAGGCAGAGCGGCTTGTCAATCCGCCAGAACGCAGCGCCAGGGCGGCGAACTCATGTTACAGGCGACATATATGTGCTTCTACGTGGGAGTGGCGTGAAAGAAAATTGTCATCCTCGGGCTTGACCCGAGGATCCAGGGGCCGCCAGAGCGGCTCTCGGTGGCCCCTGGATTGCCCGGTCAAGCCGGGCAATGACAGAAAAGGGAAGGAACGTTCCGGTCTCTGAAACTTGGATTCGGAGCCCTGAACGCAGCGCAGCGGCTAGAGCCTGGTCTGAAATTCGTTCCGGTGAGTCGGCTGGTGTGGTTTTCGAGAACCGGAGCGCAGCGTACATGGAGGTCCGTGAGCACCGGAAGCGCAGAAAACCGCATCAGACGGCCGCCGGGGCGAAGTTCGGGCCTGGCTCTTACCAGCGCAGATACAGCGCCAGGAACATGTAGGCGGCGAAGGCCAGCAGCAGCACCCCGGCGACCCGGTCGATCCACAGCAGCGTCCGCGGCGTCAGCCGGCCGCCGGTGGCCGAGACGATGAAGCTCAGCGCCGTGAACCAGGAGGCGGAGCCGACCAGCACCCCGGCCACGAGGATCAGCCCGGAGGCGATGGACAGCGTCTCCGCCAGCCCGACCGCGGTGAAGGCGGTGGCGAAGGTCAGGATCGTCATCGGGTTGCTGAGGGTCAGCAGGAAGGCGGTGACGACCGCCGTGACCTCGCTGCCCTCGGTCCGCCCGGTCTCCGGGTCGCGCTCGATATGGCCGGCATGCAGCAGGGTGCGGACGGCCAGCACGGCCAGCACGGTGCCGCCGATCAGGTGCAGCGCGTCCTTCACCGTGATCAGCCAGGCGCTCAGCGCCACCATGCCGAAGGCGGCGATCAGCCCGAACAACCCGTCCGCGAAGGCCGCGCCGATGCCGGTCAGGATGCCGAAGCGGGTGCCGTGGATCAGCGTCCGGCGGATGCACAGGACGCCGATCGGGCCGACCGGCGCGGCAATGGCGATACCGAGCGCGACGCCTTTGGCGAACAGGAAGGGATCGGTCATCACGTGTGGGGTGCCGCCGGCCTCGTGTTACGTCGTGTCACAAATAGAACGATCGCGAATGGTGGTTCGCCGGCCCTTCGATTAAACCAATGCGAGAGCGAAACCAACGGGGGCGATTCGGATGGAAGCGAAACTCCGCCTCGATGCCATCGGTCGCACCCTGGTGCTGGCGTTGCAGGAGAACGCCCGCGCCAGCTATGCCGAGCTCGGCCGGCTGGTCGGCCTGTCGCCGCCGGCGGTGGCCGAGCGGGTGAAGCGGCTGGAGGATCAGGGCGTGATCAAGGGCTTCCGGGCCGAGGTCGACCGCGCCCGGCTCGGCTACGGCCTGTCCGCCTTCGTCCGGCTGCGCTGCCGGGCGGAGACGTTCCCGGCGGTCGAGAGCTTCGCCCGCACCGTGCCCGAGGTGGTGGAGTGCCACGAGGTCGCGGGCGAGGACGCCTATGTGTTCAAGGTGGTGGCCCGCTCGATCCAGCATCTCGACGAGATCCTGCTGCGCCTCGCCGCCTTCGGCGCCACCACATCCTCGCTGATCCTGTCCTCGCCGGTCGCCGGCCGGGTGCTGCCGCCGGCGGGCGAGTGACCCCTCGACCGCTTTCCTGTTGCGGCGCGGCACGCCCGCGCCGCAATCTCCCCCCAATGGCCGACCGCCTCTGAAGGGACGATGTTCGACAAGATCCTGATCGCCAATCGCGGCGAGATCGCCTGCCGCGTCATCCGCACCGCGCGGCGCATGGGCATCAAGACCGTGGCCGTCTACTCCGAGGCCGATGCCGACGCGATGCATGTCCGCATGGCCGACGAGGCGGTGCCGATCGGCCCGGCGCCCTCGGCCCAATCCTATCTGGTGATCGACCGGATCGTCGAGGCGTGTCGCGCCACCGGCGCCCAGGCGGTGCATCCCGGCTACGGCTTCCTGTCGGAGAATCCGCGCTTCTGCGCGGCGCTGGAGGCGGCGGGCATCGCCTTCATCGGCCCGGGCGTCGGCGCCATCGAGGCGATGGGCGACAAGATCGAATCGAAGAAGCTGGCCCAGGCCGCCGGCGTCTCGACCGTGCCCGGCCACCTCGCACCCATCCTCGACGAAGAGGAGGCGGTCGCCGTCTCTCGCCGCATCGGCTATCCGGTGATGATCAAGGCGTCAGCCGGCGGCGGCGGCAAGGGCATGCGCCTCGCCGGCAACGACGACGAGGCGCGTGAGGGCTTCCGCTCCGCCCGCAACGAGGCGCGCTCCGCCTTCGGCGACGACCGGGTCTTCGCCGAGAAGTTCATCGAGGAGCCGCGGCACATCGAGATCCAGGTGCTGGCCGACGCCCACGGCAACACCGTCTATCTCGGCGAGCGCGAATGCTCGATCCAGCGCCGCCACCAGAAGGTGATCGAGGAGGCGCCGTCGCCCTTCGTGAACGAGGCGATGCGCCGCGCCATGGGGGCGGAGGCCTGCGCCCTGGCCCGGGCGGTCGGCTACCGCTCCGCCGGCACGGTCGAGTTCATCGTCGGCGCCGACCGCTCCTTCTACTTCCTGGAGATGAACACCCGGCTGCAGGTCGAGCATCCGGTGACCGAGGCGGTGACCGGCCTCGACCTGGTCGAGCTGATGATCCGCATCGCCGCCGGCGAGGAGCTGCCGTTCCGGCAGGAGGATGTGCGGCTGGAGGGCTGGGCGGTCGAGGCCCGGGTCTATGCCGAGGACCCGCTGCGCGGCTTCCTGCCCTCGATCGGGCGCCTGACCCGATATCGCGCGCCGGAGGAGGGGCCGCAGGTCCGGGTCGACACCGGCGTCGACGAGGGCGGCGAGATCTCGATGCATTACGACCCGATGATCGCCAAGCTGATCGGCATCGGGGCGAACCGGAACGCGGCCATCGCCGCGATCCGCAGCGCCCTGGACGGCTTCGTGATCCGCGGCGTCAGCCACAACATCCCGTTCCTGGCGGCGCTGATGCACCATCCGCGCTTCGTCGAGGGCCGGCTGACCACCCGCTTCATCGCCGAGGAGTTCCCGGACGGCTTCCACGGCACCACCCCGGCGGGCGAGGCCGCCGACCGGGTCGCCGCGCTCGGCGCCGCCCTGCTGCACCGCCAGGCCATCCTGCGCGGCGGCGGGGCGGGGACGCGGGACTGGGTGCTGCGCGGCGCCCGGCAGAATCGGCCGGTGACGGTGCAGGAGGATGCCGATGGCTGGCGTGTGACGCTCGACGGCCGGTCCTTCGTCATCCAGGGGCATTGGCGGCCGGGCGAGACGCTGTTCGACGGCACGGTGGACGGCGCCCGCATGGTGGCGCAGGTCGACCGCCGCCCGGTCGGGCTGCGCCTGACCCATGCCGGCGGCGAGGCCGACCTGGTGCTGCTGACGCCGCGCGCCGCCGCCCTGGCCGAGCTGATGCCGGTCAAGGCGCCGCCCGACATGTCGCGCTTCCTGCTGTCGCCGATGCCCGGGCTCCTGGTCTCGGTCGCGGTCGCCGCGGGCGACCCGGTGCGCGCCGGGCAGGAGCTGGCGGTGGTCGAGGCGATGAAGATGGAGAACATCCTGCGGGCCGAGCGCGACGGCGTGGTCGAGACCCTGCACGCCAAGCCGGGCGACAGCCTGGCGGTCGACCAGAAGATCCTGGAATTCGCAGCGGCCTGAGGGCCGGGAGAGCGCCATGAACCGAACCCTCCGTATCGTCCTGCCGGTGCTGCTCCTGGCGGGCTGCGGCGACGGCCTGATCCCGCCGGACAATCCGGGGCCGCCGCCGCCGATCGCCTCGATCAAGGGCGACGACCTGCAGCCGCCGCCGGGCCCGACCGATCCCTTCATGATCCGGGTCGACGACCGGGCGATGGGCGCCTGGGCCGATTACTGCACCCGGATCAAGGACATGGCCGGCCCGAATCGCCCGCCGAGCGCGGAGAAGACCCGGATCGAGGGCGACCTGAAGAAATGCGAGGAGATCTTCGCCCAGTGAAAGCGACCGGCGACGAGGGCGAGGCCCGCACCCGCTGGTTCGCCGACGTCATGGCCGGCCGCGGCACCGGGGAGCGGCGGGATGCCGCCGTGGTGGTCGGCGACCACACCCAGGCGCTGCTGGTCGAGCTCGAGACCGTGTTCGGCGCCGGCGCCTGGGTCGCCACCGTGATCCTGGCCGTCGCCGTGATCGAGGCGCATCTGCGCGAGCAGGCGATCGCCTCCGGCCGGACGATCGACCCCTATCTCAACGCCGGCACGCTGTTCGCCGAGGCCGGGCTGGACGAACGCTTCGACGTGCTGCGCCGGGCCCGCAACCGGGCGCTGCATGTCTCCGACCCGCCGACGCTGACGGTCGACATGCACTGGTTCGAGGCCGAGCGGCTGGAGGCCGAGGCGCGCTTCGCCATCCGCCTGGTCGCCGCCGCGCTCTATGGCGGCGCGCTGCCGGACGAGGACGAGGCATGAGCGGGGAGCGCAAGGCGCTGTCGCTGCGCATCACCGGCCGGGTCCAGGGTGTCGGCTACCGCGCCTGGCTGGCCGGCCAGGCCACCGCGGCCGGCCTCGACGGCTGGGTGCGCAACCGCCGCGACGGCTCGGTCGAGGCGCTGCTGTCCGGCCCGGCCGAGGCGGTCGACCGCGTGGTGGCCGCCTGCCGGCGCGGGCCGAGCGTGGCGCTGGTCGACCGGGTGCGGATGACCGAGGCGGAACCGCCCGATCATCCCGGCTTTTCCCAAGGGCCGACGCTGTGATCGCAGCCCCGCGGCTCGGCGTCGGCGCCTTCATCCGGGACGAGTCCGGCCGGCTGCTGCTGGTGCAGCGGCGGCGGGAGCCGGAGGCCGGTCATTGGGGCCTGCCCGGCGGCAAGGTCGATTTCGGCGAGACGGTCGAGGCGGCGGTGCGGCGCGAGATCGAGGAGGAGCTCGGCGTCGTGCTGCGGCTCGACGGGCTGCTCTGCCTGGTCGACCAGATCGACCGAGACGCCGGCACCCATTGGGTGGCGCCGGTGTATCGCGCTGCCATCACCAAGGGCGATCCGGCCAACCGCGAGCCGGCGGCGCTGGCCGCGATCGGCTGGTTCGCCCTCGACGCCCTGCCGCAGCCCCTGACCCTCGCCACCCGAGCGGCGATCGAGGCGGCGCCGGCTTAGGCCGCGGCCGCCGCCCGCTCCAGGAACTCGTCCGGCCCGTCGACCTCGACCAGGCGGCGGTTGCGGATCTCCAGATAGCGCGTGCCGATGCCGCGCAGCATGCGCCGGTCATGGGTGACGAAGACGCAGGTCGTGTCGTCGCGCGACAGCAGGTCCTCCAGCCGCTCGCGCCCGGCGATGTCCAGGTGGTTGGTCGGCTCATCCAGCAGGTAGATGTTGGGCTGGCGCAGGCGCAGCAGCAGGAAGGTGACGCGCAGCTGCTCGCCATAGCTGAGATTGGCGATCGGCGTCGCCTGCTTCTCGATCGGGATGCCGATGTTGTGCAGCTCCCGCACCAGCTCGGCATCGCGCAGGGTCGAGGCCGCCTGCAGCGCGCGGTTCACCGGCATCTGCCGCGGCAGGTCGGCCAGGTGCTGGTCGAGATAGCCCGGCCGCAGCTGCGGGTTGGCGGTGATCGACTGGCCGAGCGGCGCGTCGCCGGCCGCCGCCCGGGTGATCGCCGCCATCAGGTCGCGGATCAGATGCGACTTGCCGGTGCCGTTCAGGCCCAAGAGCGCGATGCGGTCGCCGCGGCGGATGAATTCCTGCTCGATGCGCAGCAGCTCGCGCCCGGTCTCGGTGCGCACGACATGGTCCTTCAGCCGCACCAGCGTGGCGCGCTGCACCTCGCTGCTGTCGAGGTTGATGTCCCGCCGGGCCGCGCGATGCGCCACCGTGGCCTCCGCCCGGCGTTGCTCGGCGCGGGACGCCACCGCCTTGGCGCGCTGGGCCATGCCGGGGTTGTGGCCCTTCAGATTGGCCCACAGCATCAGCCGCTTGGCCGCCTGCTCCAGCCGCTCGACCTCCTTCTCGTCGCGCTCGGCCTGCTGCAGCGCCGCCAGGTCCTCGCGGATCAGCTCCTGCCGCGCCTGCGAGAACGAGGTGCCGTAGGTCCGCACCCGGTCGCCGCGCAGGATGATGGTGCGGTCGGTCACCCGGTCCAGGAACTCGCGGTCATGCGACACCAGGATGAAGGGCAGGCGCAGATGCTCGGTCAGCCAGCGCTCCAGCCGCATCACCTTGCCGACGTCGAGATGGTTGGTCGGCTCGTCCAGGATCAGCAGGTCCGGGTCCGCCAGCGTCGCCCGCGCCACCAGCAGCAGGCGCTGCCAGCCGCCGGACAGCGCGGCGACCTTCTGCGCATGCCACAGCTCGGGATCGATCCCCAACTCGTCCAGCACCATGTCGGCGCGCCAGGCCTGGTCGTCCCGCGCCGCCTCGGGCAGGGCCGTCACCAGCGCCTCGTGCAAGGTCAGGGGCAGCAGCTCGGCCGGCACCGCCTGCGGCACATGGCCGATCAGCAGCCCGCGCCGGCGCGCGATGCGGCCGCGGTCCAGCTCGATCTCGCCGAGCAGCGCCTGGATCAGCGTCGACTTGCCGCTGCCGTTGTCGCCGACCAGGCCGATCCGGTCGTCGGGATGGACGGCGAAGCTGGCATCCTGGAACAGAGCCCGGCCGCCGATCTTGAGGGTGATGGCTTCGGCCTGGAGGAGCATGATGGGACCCGGGACTGCGGCGAACGGACCGGGGAGGGTATCAGATGCCCGATCGGAAGACGAAAGATCGTGACCCGAAGGATGCGGCTGATGCCGAGAAGCGCCGGGACGAGGCGGCGGCATGGAAGGAGCGGAACGCCGAGGCGATCCGGACCCACAACGAATGGGTGGAACGGGAAGGCCTGACTCTGGAGAGGTGTCGGTTGTTTTGATCTCTTGGGGTCGCGGGCCAGCGCCGAGCGGCGCTTGTCATGCGCAGAAAAATGCGCATAGACTTATCCATGTCCAAGCTCGATAGCCGCAAGAACCTGGATCGGACGTTGCGCCGTCCGACCAATCTCAACCTCTCGGTCGAGGCGACCCGCCGGGCCAAGGAGCATGGGCTGAACGTGTCCCGGATTGCCGAGGACGCGATCGTTGAAGCGGTGCGCCGGCATGAAGGCGAGCTCTGGAAAGAGCAGAACGCCGAGGCGATCAAAAGCTACAACGAGCGAGTGGCGCGCGAGGGACTCCTCCTGGCGAAGTATCGGCGTTTCTGATGCGTTTTGATGTCCATCGGCCGCAAGGAGCCGATGACGTCCTGGCGCTGAACGTGCAGTCGGAATTTCACGACCATTTGCCGGCGCGAATCATCATCCCGATGGTTCCGGCCCACTCATATTCTGCGAAGCCTATGAAACGGCTGCAGCCGATCTTATCCGTCGATGGACAAGACTATGTCCTCGTCACGAGTGAGATGGCTGCCATTCCGGTTGGCGATTTGGGAGATCGCATCGCCTCGCTGGCCGGCCAGCACTCGGCCATCGTCGACGCCCTGGACTTCCTGCTCCAGGGCTTCTGAAGCCTACCCCTCGAACACCTCGTCCCAGGCCTCGCGCAGGGCCAGGTCGACGTCCTCCATGGTCACCGGCAGGCCGAGATCGACCAGCGAGGTGACGCCGTACTGGGCCAGGCCGCAGGGCACGATGCCGGCGAAATGCGACAGGTCGGGGTCGACGTTCAGCGCCACGCCGTGGAAGGTCACCCAGTGCCGGATCCGCACACCGATCGCGGCGATCTTCTGCTCGACGCCGTCGCGCTCGACCCAGATGCCGACCCTTCCCTCGCGCCGCTCGCCCTTCACCTGGAACCGCGACAGGGCGCGGATCAGCCACTCCTCCAGCGAGTGGACATAGACGCGCACATCCGGGTTGCGCCGCTTCAGGTCGACCATGACGTAGCCGACCCGCTGCCCCGGCCCGTGATAGGTGTACTGGCCGCCGCGGCCGGTGCGGTAGACCGGGAAGCGGTCGGGCGTCAGCAGGTCGGTGTCATGGGCACTGGTGCCGGCGGTGTAGAGCGGTGGGTGCTCCAAGAGCCACACCAGCTCCGGCGCGGTGCCGTCGCGAATCGCGGCCACCCGGGTCTCCATCGCCGCCAGCGCCTCGGGATAGGGCACGGCGCCGTCGTCGATACGCCAGTCGGGGATGCGCCAGTCGGGGCCACCCGGAACGGCGGTTTCGGAGGGGGTGGAGGACGGAATCGCGATCATCTCATCGGGCTGCTTGATCGGGCGCATGCGATCTGCTAATCCCCCCGCACCTCGGAAGGCAAGGCCCCTCGTGGGCGTGCCTGCCGTGCGGTCGTGGCGGAATTGGTAGACGCGCAGCGTTGAGGTCGCTGTGGGCTAACCCCCGTGGAAGTTCGAGTCTTCTCGACCGCACCATTCTTCGAAAGGCCCGCCCTTACCGGCGGGCCTTTCGCGTTTCGCGGCTCAGCCTTCCGACGCGGCCCTTCCGCCCGGGCGGAACGCTCCCTATAACGGGTCGACCTGTAACGCTGTCCGGATCCCCTGATGTCCAGCGATCTGCGCGAAGCTGCCCTCGACTACCATCGCCTCCCGACGCCCGGAAAGATCGCGGTCACGCCGACCAAGCCGCTGGCGACGCAGCGCGACCTGGCGCTGGCCTATTCGCCCGGCGTCGCCGCGGCGTGCGAGGCGATCGTCGCCGATCCGGCGGAAGCGTCGCAGATGACCAGCCGCGCCAACCTCGTCGCCGTCATCACCAACGGCACCGCCGTGCTCGGCCTCGGCAACATCGGCCCGCTCGCCGCCAAGCCGGTGATGGAGGGCAAGGGCGTCCTGTTCAAGAAGTTCGCCGGCATCGACGTCTTCGACATCGAGGTCAACGAGACCGACCCGGACAAGCTGGTCGACATCATCGTGGCGCTGGAGCCGACCTTCGGCGGCATCAACCTCGAGGACATCAAGGCGCCGGAGTGCTTCGAGGTCGAATCGAAGGCTCGCGCCAGGATGAAGATCCCGGTCTTCCACGACGACCAGCACGGCACCGCCATCATCGTCGCCGCCGCCATCACCAACGGGCTGCGCGTCGTCGGCAAGGACCTGAAATCGGTCAAGCTGGTCACCTCCGGCGCCGGCGCCGCGGCGCTGGCCTGCCTCGACCTGCTGGTCGACATGGGGCTGCCGATCGAGAACATCTGGGTCACCGACATCGCCGGCGTGGTCTGGGACGGCCGCAACGAGCTGATGGACCCGCGCAAGCAGCGCTACGCCCGCAAGACCGAGGCGCGGACCCTGGCCGAGGTGATCGGCGAGGCCGACATCTTCCTCGGCCTGTCGGCGCCGCGGGTGCTGACCGGCGAGATGGTGCAGCGCATGGCCGACCGGCCGATCATCATGGCGCTGGCCAACCCGACGCCGGAGATCATGCCGGAGGAGGTCAAGGCGATCCGCCCCGACGCGGTGATGGCGACCGGTCGGTCGGACTATCCGAACCAGGTCAACAATGTCCTCTGCTTCCCCTTCATCTTCCGCGGCGCGCTCGACGTCGGCGCCACCGCGATCAACGAGGCGATGAAGATCGCCGCGGTCCAGGCCATCGCCGACCTGGCGATGCAGGAGGGGTCGGACATCGTCGCCACCGCCTATGGCGATCAGCAGCTCAGCTTCGGCCCGGAATACCTGATCCCGAAGCCCTTCGACCCGCGGCTGATCATCAAGATCGCGCCGGCGGTGGCCAAGGCGGCGATGGATTCGGGCGTCGCCACCCGGCCGATCACCGATTTCGGCGCCTATGTCGGCAAGCTGGAGGAGTTCGTGTTCCGCTCCGGCCTGGTGATGCGGCCGGTGTTCACCCTGGCGAAGGCCGAGCCCAAGCGCGTCGTCTATGCCGAGGGCGAGGACGAGCGGGTGCTGCGCGCGGTCCAGATCGTGCTCGACGACCAGCTGGCCAAGCCGATCCTGATCGGCCGCCGCGGCGTGGTCGAGCGCCGGATCGAGAAGCTGGGCCTGCGGCTGAAGCTCGACCGCGACGTCGAGCTGGTCGATCCCGAGAGCGATCCCCGCTACACCGAATACTGGCGCCTGTATCACCAGCTGCTGGCCCGGCGCGGCGTCTCGCCCGACGTCGCCCGCACGGTGGTGCGCACCAACTCGACCGTGATCGCGGCGCTGATGGTGCAGAAGCAGGAAGCCGACGCCATGGTCTGCGGCAGCTACGGCCCGTACCGGCCGCATCTGCGCGACGTGCTCAGCGTCATCGGCCTGGCGCCGGGGGTCACCACCCCGGCCGCGCTCAGCGCCCTGGTGCTGCCGCGCGGCACCTTCTTCCTGGCCGACACCTACATCACCCCGGACCCGACGCCGGAGCAGATCGCCGAGACCACGCTGCTGGCGGCGGAGGAGATCCGGCGCCTCGGCATCGTGCCGAAGGTGGCGCTGCTGTCGCATTCCAACTTCGGCACCATGGACGGGCCGTCGCCGGTGAAGATGCGCCACGCCCTGTCCCTGATCCGCGAGCAGGCGCCGGCCCTCGAGGTCGAGGGCGAGATGCATGCCGACGCCGCGCTGTCGGAGGAGGTCCGCCAGCGCATCTTCCCGGACAGCAAGCTGACCGGCAGCGCCAACCTGCTGGTGCTGCCCTCGCTCGACGCCGCCAACATCGCCTTCAACATGCTGAAGGTGCTGGGCGAGGCGATCTCGATCGGCCCGATGCTGCTCGGCGTTGCCCGGCCGGCGCATATCGTCACCCCCTCGGTGACGGTGCGCGGCCTGGTCAACATCACCGCGATCGCCACGGTCGACGCGCAGCTGGCGGGGGCGGTCTGCCCGATCGACACCCATGCCCGGCAGGCGTCGCACGTGGCGCTCGAAGCCCTGTCGGTGTGAGGTGACGGCGGCGCCCGAAGGGGACAAGGCGCCGGCCGAGGCCCAGGAATACGGCCTGCCGCCCGGCTTCGTGCAGGGGATCGAGGAGGCGCTGGACGACCACCGCCTCGCCGAGGTGGAGGAGCGGCTGGCGCCGCTCCACTCCGCCGACCTGGCGGCGCTCTTGGAGGCGCTGCACCCGGACGACCGGCGCGTCGTCGTCGGCCTGATCCGGGTGCAGCTGACCACGGACGCCGAGGCGCTGGCCTGGCTGAACGAGGACGTCCGCCAGGAGGTCCTGGATCTGCTCGGGCCGCGGGATGTCGCGGCGGCGCTGCAGGAGCTCGATTCCGACGACGCGCTGGCCCTGATCGAGACCCTCGACCAGGGCGAGCGCGACGCGGTCCTGGCCAATGTCCCGGCCGAGGAGCGGCGCGTCCTGCTCGAAGGGCTGGACTTCCCGGAATACTCCGCCGGCCGCCTGATGCAGCGCGAGCTGGTGTCGGTGCCGGACTACTGGACCGTCGGCAAGACCATCGACTGGCTGCGCACCGCCGAGGACCTGCCGGACGAGTTCTACAGCCTGTTCCTGGTCGACGTGCACGGCAGCCCGAGCGGCCAACTGCCGCTGTCGCGCTTCCTGCGCGGCCGGCGGCCGGCCAAGCTGGCCGAGCTGGGGCTGGAGGACATCCACCCGATCCCGGCGGAGATGGACCAGGAGGAGGTGGCGCTGCTGTTCCGGCGCTACGGCATGGTCTCGGCGCCGGTGGTCGACCGCAACGGCAAGCTGCTCGGCGTCATCACCCTCGACGACGTGGTCGACGTCATCGACGAGGAGGCGGAGCAGGACATCTTCCGCCTCGGCGGCATCGGCGAGCAGAGCGACCTCTACCGCGACGTCGCCACCACCACCCGCTCGCGCTTCTCCTGGCTGTTCGTCAACCTGCTGACCGCGGTCCTGGCCTCGTCGGTGATCGGCCTGTTCGAGGACACCATCAGCCGGGTGGTGGCGCTGGCCGTGCTGATGCCGATCGTCGCCTCGATGGGCGGCAATGCCGGCACCCAGACCCTGACCGTCGCGGTGCGGGCGCTGGCGATGCGCGAGCTGACCGACAGCAACGCCGTCCGCATCCTGTGGAAGGAGGTGCTGGTCGGCGTGATCAACGGCGTGCTGTTCGCGGCGATCGCCGGCGGGGTGGTGTGGCTGTGGTTCGGGGATCCGCGCCTGGCGGTGGTGATCGGCGCCGCCATGATCATCAACCTGCTGGCGGCAGCGTTCTCGGGCACCGTGATCCCGCTGGCGATGCAGCGCTTCGGGATCGATCCGGCGGTGTCCAGCGCCGTGTTCCTGACCACCGTCACCGATGTGGTCGGCTTCTTCGCCTTCCTCGGCCTGGCGGCGCTGATCCTGATCTGACGCGTCCCATCCCGTCGGCCCCCATCCCGTCGGGCCGACGTCCGGCCGGCGACGGGATGGGACGGCTGTCTCAGGCGGTGCCGGAGCTCTTGGCCTCGGCGGCGGCGGTGATCACGTTGCGGGCGATGTTGACCGCCGGGATCTTCAGGTTCTGGCCGCCCGGCACGCCGCGGGTCAGCCGTTCGACGACCTCCTCGATCTTCTCGACCGGAATCGCCTCGACGCCCGGCAGCATCGCCACCACGGCCGCCAGCCCGACCACCTGGCCGAAGCGCAGGTCGCTGGCCACCGCCAGCTTCTTCAGTGCCTCGCGCAGATCGGCTTCGCTGATACCTGTGGATTCCACGCTCAATATGCCCTCCCTCACCGGATCCGGGCCTATGCGCAATTGCAGTGCATATCCCGACATGAATACTCAGGGTTGTACGAGGCGATCCCGGCTGATGTCCAGCCGTTCTCACGGAACCCGGCGATTTTACCCTGCCCGTTCCGGCAATGCGACCATCGCCTCGCGGCTCGGCTCGTCCCGGTCGGCAAGTCGCGACTCCGGCGCGTGTGACAGATCAGCGGCAGTCGTCGGGCTGCCGTCGCCAGATCCCGCTCCCTCGGCCTCGCCCCCGGGCAAGCAATGCCGATGGCGTGCGCCATGGCGGCAAGAAATGGCAAGTGCAGGCCGGTTACTGCAGGCACCGCCGGATCGGGATTTTTCGCGGCACCCCAGCCGGATTCGCATCGGGCCGGTGCCGTCGCACGGGCCGCCGGCGCGAGTCGGAACGGGCCTCATCCGTTCGATCCTGTCGGGCCAAGGGGTTCTTTTTTCGCAGGAAACTGTCTTGCCTGAATCTCGGTGGGAAATAATATTATTGTTCCAAGTAATTAAATGCCAATGTCGAGGAAACGATAGAACCTGCCTCGGAGACGGAGTTTATGCGGTCTCAAATTCATCCGTCTATTTCGTCATGGGGAAGTAAAAAACGGGAATTTCCATAGACAGCCCTATCGTTTTTTGCCTGAATGCCGGCTGGCTAGCCCAGTGGGCGGCGGCCGGGCTGTCGGCTTGGCAAGGGTTTCTTGGAGGAGGAAAACATGGGTCTTCTTGACGGCCTGCTCGGAGATGACGGGTTGCTCGGCGGTCTGCTGGGCAATGACGGTCTCCTCGGCGGCCTGCTTGGCAGCGACGGCCTTCTTGGCGGGCTGCTCGGTGATGACGGTCTGCTCGGGAATCTTCTCAGCGAGGATCTTCTCAGCGGCGTCATCGGCACGGTGAAGAGCGTCCTGGGCTCCCTGGACGGCCTGGTGTTCGGCGGCTCCGATGCCGACGGGCTTCTCGGCGGCGTCTTCGGCCTGGTCGACGGGCTGCTCAACGGCCTGCTGGGCGGCGATCTGCTCGGCGGTCTGCTCGGCACGATCACCGGCCTGCTCGACGGCCTGCTCGGCGGCGATATCCTGGGCGGTATCGGCGGCGGCGACCTCCTCGGCGGCCTCGGCGGCGTGGTCGAGGGCATCCTCGGCGGCGTGCTGGCGACGGTCGAGGGCGTGGTCGGCGGCCTGCTCGGCGGCGATGGCCTCGGCGGCATCATCGATCTCGACGGCCTGCTGGGCGGCCTGCTCGGCGGCGGCGTCGGCCTCGAGGCTGCACTCGACACCATCCTGTCGTCGCTCGGCGATGCGGTGTTCAGCATCGATGTCGGCGGCCTGACCAATGTCGGCCCGCTCAGCATCATCGGCAGCCTGCTCGGCTCGGTCCTGAACGTTGTCGCTGTGGGGTCGAACTCGCTGGCCAACATCGTCGGTGATGCGGTCGGTTCGGCCGACACCATCAACGGCACCGCCAATGCCGACATCCTGAACGGCTATCTCGGCAACGACATCATCCGTGGTGGTGCCGGTACCGACCGTATCAGTGGCGGCACGGGCAGCGACCTGCTCTGGGGCGATGCCGGCAATGACACCATCACCGGTGGCCTGGGCAACGACCAGCTCTCCGGCGGTGCAGGTGCCGACATCATGATCGGCGGCATCGGCAACGACGTCTACTATGTCGAAAACTTCGGCGATCGGGTCCAGGAGCAGGCGAATGGCGGCACCGATCAGGTGTTCTCGACCATCGACTTCGGCCTGTCCGACAATGTCGAGATGCTGACCCTTTCTGGCACGGCCAGAAACGGGTCCGGCAACGCGGCGAACAACCGCCTGATCGGCAACGATGCCGTCAACGGGCTCAGCGGCGGCGGGGGCAACGATATCCTCGAAGGCAAGGGCGGCAATGACGTCCTCGACGGCAATTGGGGGACCGACACCCTGACCGGCGGCGCGGGTGCCGACACCTTCCGGTTCCAGGGGATCACGCAGACCGTGGTCGGCGCGGGCCGGGACGTGATCACCGACTTCAGCCATGCCCAGGGCGACAAGATCGACCTGCACTTCATCGACGCCAGCACCAAGGTGGCCGGTGACCAGGCCTTCACCTTCATCGGTGGGGCCAACTTCACCGGCGTGGCCGGGCAGCTGCACTTCCAGGGCGGGATCCTGAGCGGCGACGTCAACGGCGACGGCCGTGCCGACTTCGAGATCCAGGTCAAGGGTGCGGCCTCCCTGGTGATCGGCGACTTCGTGCTCTGATCGGCTTCGGCCGATCGGGGGGATCGGCCCGGACGCCTGGCCCACGGGCGTCCGGGACCCCGATCCACCAGTGAGAGCAGACCCCGCGATGCTCCGGCATCGCGGGGCTTTTCTTTTGCGGCAACGGCTGCGCTACAGTGCCGGGAACAGCGACACCGGGAGCGACGCCCCATGATCCCCAATGAGCCGCAAGGCCTCGATTTCATGCTCGGCGACACCGCCGACATGCTGCGCGATTCGGTGCGCGGCTTCGCCGAGGCGGAGATCGCGCCGCGCGCCGCCGATATCGACCGCGACAACCAGTTCCCGATGGACCTGTGGCGCAAGATGGGCGACCTCGGCGTCCTCGGCGTCACGGTCGGGGAGGAGTATGGCGGCGCCGGCATGGGCTATCTCGAGCACATCGTGGCGATGGAGGAGATCTCCCGCGCCTCGGCCTCGGTCGGCCTGTCCTACGGCGCCCATTCCAACCTCTGCGTCAACCAGATCAAGCTGAACGGCACCGAGGAGCAGAAGCGCCGCTACCTGCCGAAGCTGGTGGCGGGCGAGCATGTCGGCGCCCTGGCGATGTCCGAGCCGGGCGCCGGCTCCGACGTCGTGGGCATGAAGCTGAAGGCCGAGAAGACGGGCCACCGCTACGTCCTCAACGGCACCAAGATGTGGATCACCAACGGGCCGGATGCCGACACGCTGGTGGTCTACGCCAAGACCGACCCGGCGGCCGGACCGCGCGGCATCACCGCCTTCCTGGTCGAGAAGGGCTTCAAGGGCTTCTCGACGGCGCAGAAGCTCGACAAGCTCGGCATGCGCGGCTCCAACACCTGCGAGCTGGTGTTCCAGGATTGCGAGGTGCCGGAGGAGAACGTGCTCGGCCGGGTCGGCGAGGGCGTGCGCGTTCTGATGAGCGGCCTCGACTACGAGCGCACCGTGCTGGCGGCCGGGCCGCTCGGCATCATGCAGGCCTGCCTCGACATCGTCCTGCCCTATGTCCGCGACCGCAGGCAGTTCGGCCGGCCGATCGGCGAGTTCCAGCTGATGCAGGGCAAGGTGGCCGACATGTATGTCGCCCTGAACGCCTCCCGCGCCTATGTCTACGCCGTCGGCCAGGCCTGCGACCGTGGCCGGGTCACCCGGCAGGATTCGGCCGGCGCCATCCTCTACGCCGCCGAGAAGGCGACCTGGATGGCGCTGCAGGCGATCCAGGCGCTCGGCGGCAACGGCTACATCAACGACTTCGCCACCGGCCGCCTGCTGCGCGACGCCAAGCTCTACGAGATCGGCGCCGGCACATCGGAGGTCCGGCGCATGCTGATCGGCCGCGAGGTGATCGGGCTGAAGGGGTAGGGCGTCGGAGAGGACGGTCGGAGGACCCGTCGCCGCAGGGTCCCGACGATCGTAGTAGTATTACCGGCCGTCTTTGTTCATGATACGTTCTGTGGACGAGGCGCAATCCGACGAGGTCCGGCCGACCGATCCCGACATGAACTGGACGGGCTGGGCGCTGCACACCCTGCGCGAGGCGGTCGAGATCGACATGCGCTGCAAGCGGCTGACCGAGCGGATCCGCACCGGCTTTCTGACGCGGCGGGACGAGCGCACGGCGTCGGGCGAGGAGCAGCGCCGGCGGCAGCGGCGGGAGCGTGCGGCCGGGATGGTGGCCGAGGCGACGGCCAATCCCGAGCACGGGCGGGACGTCGAGCACATGCGGTCGATGGCGTGGGAGAGGCTGGTCGAGGACGAGATCCTGGACGCGCAGCTCGACACGCTGTCGGCGGTGGAGTTCGTGCAGGAGGTCTGCCGCAAGATCGGCTACCCGCCCGACCCGATCCGGCTGCCCCAGAGCTGGGACGAGACCGTCGAGGCGAAGACCCCGGCGGCGGAGACCGAGGCCGCCGATGGCGAGGCTGCGGACGACTGGTCCGCCGAGCCGGACGAGTCCGATGCCGGCCGGCCCCTGCCGCAGCCATGGAAGCCGGACAGCAGCTGAGGGCTGCACCGCCCGTTAAGCCTTCCCATCACCAGCCTGCCCAGCCTTCCATTCTCCCCTTGCGGGAGGGGGTAGGGGAAGGGGTCTGTGCGCGTCCGCGCGGATTTGGCTGGAGGTCGGATCAAGCACAAGGCATCGGTCCTGGCTACGGCAACCCCCTCCCCCTGGCCCCCTCCCGCGAGGGGACGGTGAGGATAAATATTTGACCCACGAGTGAGACCGATTTCGCCCGCCATCCTGTTGCGCCCCGCGCCGGTTTCTGCACACTTGACCGGCTGGTCAGAAAAACAAAATCCAGGGGGCACACGATGCAGGGACGTTGGGGTCGCCGGGCGCTGCTCGGCGCGGCGGTGGCGATGCTTGGGGCCGCGGCGCTGCCGCAGGCCCGGGCGGCGGACAAGCTGGCTGTGGCGGCGGTCTACACCGTGCCGGTCGAGCAGCAATGGGTCAGCCGCATCCACAAGGCGCTGAAGGCGGCGCAGGACCGCGGCGAGATCGACTACGTCTATTCCGAGAACACGTCGAACACCGACTATGAGCGCGTCATGCGCGAATACGCCGAGGCCGGCAAGAAGCTGATCATCGGCGAGGCCTTCGGGGTCGAGCGCGGCGCCCGGACGGTGGCCAAGGACTATCCCGGCACCGCCTTCCTGATGGGCTCCAGCCTGCCGCCGGCCGAGCCGAACTTCGCGGTCTTCGACAACTACATCCAGGACGCCTCCTACCTGACCGGCATGGTCGCCGGGCTGAAGACCAGGTCGAACACCATCGGCATGGTCGGCGGCTACCCGATCCCCGAGGTCAACCGGCTGATGCACGCCTTCATGGCCGGGGCGCTGGAGGTGAATCCACAAGCGAGGTTCTCGATCACCTTCATCGGCTCCTGGTACGACCCGCCCAAGGCCAAGGAGGCGGCCTTTGCCATGATCGATGCCGGCGCCGACGTGCTGTATGCCGAGCGCTACGGCGTCTCCGACGCGGCCAAGGAGCGCAAGGTGCTGGCCATCGGCAACGTCATCGACACACAGTCGGAATATCCCGGCACGGTGGTGGCCAGCGCGCTGTGGCACATGGAGCCGACCATCGACCGGGCCCTCAAGGCGGTCGCCGGCGGCAGCTTCAAGGCCGAGGATTACGGCCCTTACAGTGCGATGAAGGCGGGCGGCGCCACGCTGGCCCCGCTCGACCCGAAGCTGGTCGACCAGGCGGTCATCGACAAGGTGGCGGCGCGGCAGAAGGAGATCGAGAGCGGCGCCGTCACGGTCAAGGTCGACGACAGCGAGCCGAAGCCGACGCTGTGACGCTGCCGGCTGAAACTCCGGGGGCCGACCGATCGGGCGCCTGGCCGGTCCTGCGCCTGCGCGGCATCACCAAGCGCTTCGGCGACCTGCTCGCCAATGACGGGATCGATCTCGATCTCCTCCATGGCGAGGTGCTGGCGCTGCTTGGCGAGAACGGCGCCGGCAAGACCACGCTGATGAGCATCCTGTTCGGCCATTACGTCGCCGATGCCGGGACGGTGGAGGTGGCGGGGCTGGCCGGCGCGCTGCAGCCGCTGCGCCCGGGCTCGCCCCAGGCGGCGCTCGCCGCCGGCATCGGCATGGTGCACCAGCACTTCGCCCTGGCCGACAATCTCAGCGTCTTCGACAACATCGTGCTCGGCTCGCAGCCGCTGTGGCGCCCGGCGCTGCGGCGGCGCGCGGCGCGGGCGAAGCTGGCGGCGCTGATCCAGGCCTCCGGCCTGGCCGTGCCGCTCGACGCCATGGTGTCCGGCCTCTCGGTCGGCGAGCGGCAGCGGGTCGAGATCCTGAAGGCGCTGTACCGCGATGCCCGGATCCTGATCCTGGACGAGCCGACGGCGGTGCTGACCCCGCAGGAAGCCGACGGGCTGTTTACGGTGCTGCGCCGGCTGGCGGGGCAGGGGCTCGGCATCGTCTTCATCTCGCACAAGCTGGCCGAGGTGCTGGCGATCAGCCGCCGCGTCGTGGTGCTGCGCGCTGGCCGCGTGGTAGCGGAACGGCCGACCGCCGGCGCCGACCGCGCCGCTTTGGCCGAGGCCATGATCGGCCGCGCCGTCCCGGAGACGCGCAAGCGCCCGGCCGCGCCCGGCGCACCGGTGCTGGCGCTGGACGGCGTCACCCTGCGCGGCGCCGACGGCCGGCCGCGCCTCGACGGCGTGTCGCTCGAGCTGCGCGGCGGCGAGGTGATCGGCATCGCCGGCGTCTCCGGCAATGGCCAAGCGGCGCTGGCCGGGCTGGTCTCGGGCCTGGCCCGGCCCGATTCCGGCCGGGTCGCCCTGTTCGACCACCCCGCGCCGGTCGGCTCTCCCGCCGCCATGGTCGCGGCCGGGGTCGGCCGCATCCCGGAGGACCGCCATCGCGACGGCGTCGTCGGCGACATGGCGGTGTGGGAGACCCTGGCGCTGGAGGATTACCGCGACCGCGCGGCGCAGCGCTGGGGGCTGATGCGGCGGGGCGCCCTGCGCGACCGGGCGCGGCGGCTGATCGGCGCCTATGACGTGCGCGGCCCGGGGCCGGAGGCGCGCACCCGCCTGCTCTCCGGCGGCAACATCCAGAAGCTGATCCTGGGCCGGGTGCTGGAGCGTGCGCCCGGCCTGGTCCTGGCCTGCCAGCCGACCCGTGGCCTCGATGTCGGCGCGGTGGCGGAGATCCACGGCCGGCTGCTGGCCGCGCGCGACCGCGGCGCCGGGGTGCTGCTGATCACGGAGGATCTCGACGAGATCTTCGCCCTGTCCGACCGCATCGCCGTGATCTACCGCGGTCGTCTCACCCAACCCTGGCCGGCGGAGCAGCTGACCATCCGTGCCCTCGGCCTGATGATGGCGGGGCAGGAGCCGGAGCTCGCCCATGCGTCTTGAGCCGCGCGAGCGCGCCTCGCCGCTGCTGATGCTCGGCGCCTCGGCCGGCGCCGCCGTGCTGGCGCTGCTGCTCTGCGCCATCCCGCTGCTCTGGGCCGGCGCGCCGGTGCTCGAGGCCTACCAGGTGATGGCGCAGGGCGCCTTCGGCTCGCGCTTCGCCATCGCCGAGACCCTGTCCCGCGCCACGCCGCTGGTGCTGACCGGCCTCGCCGCCACCGTCGCCTTCCGGGCCAAGCTGTGGAACATCGGGGCGGAAGGGCAGCTCTATCTCGGTGCCCTGGCGGCGACGGCGCTCGGCTCCGGCGCGCTCGATCTGCCCGGCTGGGCGCTGCTGCCGCTGATCCTCGCCGCCGGCGCGCTGGCCGGGGGGCTGTGGATGCTGGGGCCGACCCTGCTCAAGACCCGGCTCGGCGTCGACGAGGTGGTGACGACGCTGCTGCTCAACTTCGTCGTGCTGCTGTTCGTGTCGATGATGCTGGAAGGGCCGATGAAGGACCCGATGGGCATGGGCTGGCCGCAATCGGCGCCGATCCTCGACGCCGCCGCCCTGCCGAAGCTGATCCCGCGCACCCGCATCCATGCCGGGCTGGTGATCGCCGTCGTCGCCGCCATCCTGGTCTGGCTGATGACCACCCGCACGACCTGGGGCTTCGAGATGCGGGCCACCGGTGCCAACCCCTCGGCCGCCCGCTTCGCCGGCATGCCGGTCGGCCGGGTGATGCTGCGCGTCGGCCTGATCTCCGGCGCCCTGGCCGGCCTGGCCGGGGTGGGGGAGGTGGCGGGGCTGAAGGGCTACCTGACCCAGGACCTGTCGCCCGGCTATGGCTATGCCGGCATCGTCGTCGCCATGCTGGCGCAGCTGCACGCGCTCGGCGTGCTGCTGGCGGCGCTGTTCGTGGCCGCGGTCTTCGTCGGCGCCGACAGCATGAGCCGGGCGATCGGCGTCTCCAGCTACATCGCCAACCTCGTGGTCGCCACCTCGCTGCTCACGGTGCTCTTGTCCGGCATCGTGCTGCGCTACCGGGTGCGGTGGCGATGAGCGAGGTCCTCGACATCATCCTCGCCGCCAGCTTCTGGGCGGCGGCGCTGCGCATCGCCACGCCGCTCATCTTCGGCACGCTGGGCGAGCTGATCTGCGAGCGCGCCGGGGTGCTGAACCTCGGCATCGAGGGCATCTTCACCGCCGGGGCCATGGCCGGCTGGATGTGGGTGTATCAGGGCGGCGACCTGTGGACCGGCGTGGTCTTCGCCGCCGGGGTCGGCGCCGCCTTCGGCCTGCTGCACGCCCTCCTGACCGTGCCGCTCGGCCTGTCGCAGCACGTCACCGGCATTGGCGTCACGCTGCTGGCCACCAGCCTGTCCTACTTCACCTACCGCATGGTGCTGCCGAACGCCTCGACCCCGCCGCGGATCGAGCCGTTCCAGCCGGTGTCGCTGCCCTTCCTGTCCGACCTGCCCTGGATCGGGCCGGCGCTGTTCCAGCAGTCGCCGCTGACCTATCTGGCCCTCTTCGCAGTCGCCGTCACCGCCTGGATCCTGTACCGCACCCCGCTCGGCCTCGCTTTGCGTGCGGTCGGCGAGAACCCGGCGGCGGTCGAGGCGCAGGGCATCGACGTCGTCGCCATGCGCCTCGGCGCGGTGATGGCCGGGTCGGCGCTGATGGCGGTCGGCGGCGCCTTCCTGACCATGTCGGCCTTCAACGCCTTCTTCTTCGAGATGGTGGCCGGGCGCGGCTGGGTCTGCATCGCGCTGGTGGTGTTCGCCTCCTGGCGGCCGGGCAAGGCGCTGCTCGGCGCCCTCTTGTTCGGCGCCTTCGACGCCTTCCAGGTCCGGCTGCAGCAGCTCGCCGGCGGGGTGGTGCCGTACCAGATCTTCCTGATGCTGCCCTATCTGCTCAGCATCCTCGCTTTGATCGCCATGTCGCGCCGCGCCACGGTGCCGAAGGCGCTGATGGTGCCGTACCGCAAGGGGGAGCGTTAGACTGTGCCTCTGGCCCGTGCTAGGGAAGGATCGTTGCGAGCCGGTCGCAAAGCGGGAGTATGGGAATGAGCGAAAAGCTGCGCCTCTATGTCGGTTACGATTCGCGCGAGGACATCGCGTGGCAGGTCTGCCGTCATTCGGTGCTGCAGCACGCGTCCAAGCCGGTCGAGGTCACGCCGCTGAAGCTGCCGGAGCTGCGGGCGCAGGGCATCTACACCCGCCCGGTCGACACGCTGGGCTCGACCGAGTTCACCTTCAGCCGCTTCCTGGTGCCGGCCTTGGCCGGGTACCAGGGCTGGGCGGTGTTCTGCGACTGCGACTTCCTGTGGTTCGGCGACATCGCCGACCTCTTCGCCCAGGCCGAGGACCGCTACGCGGTGATGGTGGTGCAGCACGACTATCAGCCGAAGGAGGCGGTGAAGATGGACGGCAAGCCGCAGGCCGCCTATCCGCGCAAGAACTGGTCCAGCCTGATGCTGTTCAACTGCGGCCACCCGGCGAACGCCACGCTGACGCCGGAGGTGGTGAACCGCGAGACCGGCGCCTTCCTGCACCGCTTCCAGTGGCTGGCGGACGACCAGATCGGCTCGCTCGACACCGGCTGGAACTGGCTCGAGGGCTGGTACCCGAAGCCGGCCAAGGGCACGCCGCAGGCGGTGCACTACACCCGCGGCGGCCCGTGGTTCGAGAACTACCAGGATGTCGACTACGCCCAGGAATGGCGCGACGCCGCCGCCGAGGTCCAGCGGCTGGGGATCCACGCGTAAAAGCGTTGTAGGCTGGGGTCAGATTCCCTCACGAAACGAGGAGGGTCGAAGTGCCTGATGGATTTGAGATCCACGAGCTTTTGGGTGGAGAGGTCGTTGTTTGGGTGGATTCCGGAGTGATTTGCTTAAAGCTGAACAACAAGTACGGAGATCCTGTCGAACTCTCCGATGACGGCGCGATAGAGTTGGCTGAGTTGCTTCTCAGGTTAGCCAAAGATAGGTGAGCCCTCAGGCCTCAAATCGCCTCTCTACGCCTCCACCACGCTCCGCCAGCCCTCGGTGATCGGCAGCAGCAGCGCCGCCGCCTGGGGCAGGAACTGCTCGGCGAAGAAGCGGGCATGGGCCAGCTTGGTCGCGCGCAGCTCCAGGTCGTCCTCGGCGAGTGTGGCCAGCGCCGCCCGGGCCATCAGCCAGCCGCCGGCCACCAGGCCGAACATGCGGAGGTAATGAACCGCGCTGGCGGCGACGGCCGCCGGGCTCTCGGCCGCGGTCTCGACCACCCAGTCGGTCGCCGCCATCAGCGCCGCCAGGCTCTCCACCAGCCGGTCGCGGATCGGCGCCATGGCCGGATGGGCGGCCAGCTCGGCCTGGGTCCGCGCCATCTCCTGGAACAGCGCCTGCGCCGCCGCGCCGCCGTCGCGCGCGACCTTGCGGAACGCCAGGTCGTTGGCCTGGATGCCGTTGGTGCCCTCATAGATCGGCGTGATCCGGGCGTCGCGCAGGAACTGGGCGGCGCCGGTCTCCTCGATATAACCCATGCCGCCATGCACCTGGATGCCGGTCGAGGCGACCTCGCAGCCGACATCCGTGCTCCAGCCCTTCACCACCGGGGTCAGCAGGTCGACCCGGGCCTGCGCCTTCGCCCGCTCGACCGGGTCGGGATGGCCGCGGGCGAGGTCCAGCGCCGCGCCGGCGCTGTAGGTCAGGGCCCGCGCCGCGTCGGTCAGGCAGCGCATCGACAGCAGCATGCGGCGGACATCGGGATGGGCCGCGATCGGCGTGCCGTTCTCCGCCCCGATCGGCTTGCCCTGGACCCGGGTGGCGGCATAGGCCTCGGCCGCCTGGGTGGCACGCTCGGCGATCGCCACGCCCTGCAGGCCGACCGTCAGCCGGGCGTTGTTCATCATCGTGAACATGTACTCGATGCCGCGATTCTCCTGGCCGATCAGGAAGCCGGTGGCGCCGCCGGCGTCGCCATAGGCCATGACGCAGGTCGGGCTGGCATGGATGCCCAGCTTGTGCTCCAGGCTGACGCAGCGCAGGTCGTTGCGCTCGCCCGGGTTGCCGTCGGCGTCTGGCAGCAGCTTTGGCACCAGGAACAGGCTGATGCCCTTGATCCCGGCCGGCGCGTCCGGCGTGCGGGCCAGCACGAGATGGACGATGTTCTCGGCCATGTCGTGGTCGCCATAGGTGATGAAGATCTTCTGGCCGGTGATCCGGTAGCTGCCGTCCGCCTGCCGCTCCGCCCTGGTCCGCACCGCGCCGACGTCGGAGCCCGCCTGCGGCTCGGTCAGGTTCATGGTGCCGGTCCAGACGCCGGAGACCAGCTTCGGCAGGTAGGTCCGCTTCTGCTCGTCCGAGCCATGGGCCTGCAGCGCCTCGACCGCGCCCTGGTTCAGCACCGGGCACAAGCCGAAGGCCAGGCTGGCCGACTGCCACATCTCCGACACCGCCATCGCCACCGCCCAGGGCAGGTCCTGGCCGCCCCATTCCGCCTCGAAGGGCAGGGCGTTCCAGCCGCCGTCGCGGTATTGGGCATAGGCCTCGCGGAAGCCCGGGGCGGTGCGGACCACGCCGTTCTCCAGCCGGGCGCCCTCGCGGTCGCCGACGGCGTTCAGGGGCGCGATCACCTCGGCCGCCAGCCTGCCGGCCTCCTCTAGCACCGCCTCGACCAGCTCCGGCGTCGTCTCGCCTTTGCCAGGCAGGGCGGCGATGCGGTCGAGCCCGACCAGATGCCGCAGCACGAAGCGCATGTCGGAGATCGGCGCGGCATAGGCGGTCATCGGACGACTCCCTGGTTCCCCGAAGGCAGTGCGGGGTTTCCCTTTACGTAAAGGGGAGATTTGACCGAACCGGCGCCCAAATCAAGCCCCAGCCGCTTGTCGAGGAAGCCGAGGGCGCGCACCTCGGCGTCGTCGACCGGGGTCCAGCTCGGGCTCAGCGCCGGCGGGTCGGCGATCGGCTGGGCCCGGTCCAGCATCGCCGTAGTCGGGGCGGTGTAGTCGAAATTGTGCTGCATGCCGGGATAGACGATCAGGCTGACCGCGGCGCCCTTGGACAGCCAGGCGCCGAACAGCGTGTCGCAGGCCGCGGCCGGGGTCACGCTGTCGGCCGCCCCCATCAGCACCAGCAGCGGCGTGTCGCCGACCGGCTGGGTGTCGGTCATGTACTGGTCGCAGCGGGGGTAGAGCGCGATCGCCGCGGCGAAATGCGGCGCCGTCTTGGCGATCAGCGCCTGCCGCATCGTCGCCGTGGTGGCGACCGCGGTGGTGGCGCCCTGGGACCAGCCGAGCACGGCGATCTGCTTGGGATTGATTTCCTTGCGGGTTTGCAGATACTCCAAGGCACCGACCGCATCCTTGACGCGCAGCTCGACCGGGATCGTCGACAGGCCGACCGAGACGATCTCGCGATAGCCGCGCGGGGTGTAGCTGTCGACCAGGAACATGGCGTAGCCGCTGGCGGTCAGCCGGGTGGCCCAGCGGTCATGCGCCGGGGCGTAGCCGCCGGAGCCGTGCAGCCCGACCACGGCCGGGAACGGGCCCGCCCCCGGCGGCAGGAACAGGCGTCCGGTGATCACCTCGCCGGACAGGCTTTTGAACATCACGGTCTCGGCCGGCGCCATGCCCTGGGCCCGGGCAGGCCGGTCCAGCACCGGCGCCATGGCCAGCAGCAGGATCGCGATGCACAGGCGAAACATGCTCAATCCGCTTCTCCGCCCGGCAGTGTTCCACGACTCGGTTTTCGATGGAACCTCGCTCACGATGGAGCGTTCCCCAAATGCATCGCCTCGTCGGGCTGATGCAGCCGGAGAGATGAAATGACCGCACAGAAGCCGGCGCGGGACGTTCGGATCGATTTCTTCCGTGGTCTGGCGCTGATCATCATTTTCATCAACCATACGCCCGGGAACATTGCAGGAATGTTCACGCCGCGGATGTATGGGTTGAGCGACGCGGCGGAGATCTTCATCTTCCTGGCCGGGCTGTCCTCGGCGATGGCGTTCGGCCGCAGCTTCGGCCGCGCCGGATTCCTGGCAGGATTTGGCCGCGTGGTCCAGCGCGTCTGGCAGCTCTACCGCGCCCATATCGGCCTGTTCATCGTCATCTGCGGCATCATCGTCGCGGCGAACCGGGTCTTCGCCGAGCCGAACTACATCTCCCGCCTCGGCATCGATCGCTTTTTCCAGGATCCCGGCGGGTCGCTGTTCGAGCTGCTGTCGCTGCAGTATGTGCCGCATTATTTCGACATCCTGCCGCTCTACATGCTGCTGCTGGCGGCGATCCCGGCGATGGTGCTGCTGGCGCGGATCTCGCCGGCGCTGGTGGTGGCGGTCTCGGCCGTGCTCTACACCGGCGCGGTGGCCGATGGCTGGAACCTGACGGCCGACAGCACCGAAGGCCGCGGCTGGTTCTTCAACCCCTTCGCCTGGCAGGTGCTGTTCGTCGCCGGCTACGGCTACGGCGCCGGCTGGTTCGAGGTGCCGCGGGCGACGCGCGGCCGCATCACCGTGGCGGTGGTCTACCTGGTGTTCTGCGCCGCCTTGGCGCTGTCGCTGGTGCGGCTGGACGGCGGCCTGTTCGCCGGCATGCGCGACATCCTGGAGCCGCTGGCGCGCAAGACCGATGTCGGCCCGCTGCGCCTGCTGCACTTCTTCGCCCTGGCCTATGTCGTGGTCGCGCTGCTGCGCGCCGCGCCGGGCCTGATCACCCCGAAGGGGGCGGAGCCGGTGGCGATCATGGGCCGGCACTCGCTGTCGGTGTTCCTGCTCAGCATGGCGCTGTCCTTCGTCGGCGGCATCGTCTTCGACCAGGCGGGGCAGGGGCTGCTGCCGCATCTCGCGGTCAATCTCGGCGGCATCGGGCTGCTCTGGGGCTGGGCCCGCGGCGCCGCCTGGTTCAACGGCCAGCCCTGGAAGCGCGGCCGCGACCTGCCGGCCAAGCCGGCCCCGGCCTTCCGGATCCGCCCGGCCCGGACAGCGCCGATGCCGGCCCCGGCCATGGCCCGCCTGCGCCTGGCCCCGCGCCGGGCGCTGTAGCCGGATCGGCACGCCCTCCCCGTTCCGCGCAATCAAACGACGGAGTGATCTGCATCATCCGTGTATTGAGGCGGAAGGGGCGTTGGGTCTGGCAAGTCATCCCGCCGCCCTGTGGGTAATTCCAGGGTTCGCCGTGAAGTTGCCATGGAATTGCCTCAATTGGAAAACGGCGTGCCGACTGGCTGAACCCCGGTCGGGTGGAGATGAATATGGTTGCCAGGTCGTTGGGGTCTCGACTCTCACGGGTTGGTATGGTCGGAGTTTTGGCCGCCCTGGCGGCCTGCGGGCCGACCCCAAGCGAGATGCAGCTGAACTATGCCTCGCAGCAATGCTCCTATGGCGATCCCTATGCCTGCGACTCCGTCGGCCCGCTCTCCTACCAGGCCCAGGCGGAGCGGCAGCAGCAGGACACCAACACCGCGGTGGCCGCCGGCCTGCTGGCGGTCGGCGGCATCGCCCTCGGCGCGGCCCTCGCCGATGACGATGGCGGCCGTTACCACCGCCGTGGCGGCTGGGGGCGTCGCGGCCACTGGTGAGCCGGGCGCGGCCGGGGCGACCGCACCCGGCCGCTCCTCTCAGGTGTAGCTCAGCTTCGGATACCAGTCCGTCCCCCGGCCCTCCGGGGTGCAGTCCAGCACCATCCACAGCGGCGAAGGGTCGGGGGCGCCGCGCGGGTCCTGGCCGGGATCGGAGGTCTCGCCGGTCAGCTCCTCGGCCCAGAAGTGCCGGATGGTGCCGTCGCGTCGGGTGAACACATGCAGCGCCGGAAGGTCCGACCCGTCGGGCCCGACGGCGAAATAGTCGCGCGAATAGGCGCCGTCGACATCGCTGAACAGCCGCAGGTCGCGCCAGCCGCGCTCGCGCTTCCACGCGGCCAGGCGGGCGAAGGGCGATCGGGCGACCACGGCCAGGGCGGCGCGCTGGCCGATATCGGCCGCGTTGCTGTCCCAGGCGTCGAGCAGGTTGGTGCACATCGGGCAGGGGCGCTCGCGCTGCGGCCCGAACATGTAGCTGTAGACCACCAGCGTCGGCTTGTCGCCGAACAGCCCGGCCAGGTCGGTCGGGCCGTCCGGCCCCTCGAAACGGTGGTCGCCGGTCACCGGGCCGCCGGGCGGCAAAGCGCGGCGCTGGGCGGCGACCCGCTCGATCCGGCGCCGCAGCTCGATCTCCTCGGCCAGCAGCGCGGTGCGGGCGGCGCGGTACTCGGCGCTCTCATTGGGGATGCGGACGGGGTTGGCCTGGGCCAGCTCGGCCGCGGGGGTCAGGGTCTTCGCGTCCATCGGGAGGTCCTCCACGGGTTGACGCATCTGGTCGTCGGCGCAGGGCCGGATTCGACAGCAAGGCGGGTTTTTTGCCACCTGGGCTCGATCTCTTTTTCTGTCATGCCCGGGCTTGACCCGGGCATCCAGAGGCTGTCGACGCCCCCTGGATTGCCGGGTCAAGCCCGGCAATGACAGGATAAGAAAGCTAGAGCCTGTGGCCGCTAATCCAGTCTAAGCCTGGATCACCTTGCCCGGATTCATGATCCCGGCCGGGTCGATCGCCCGCTTGATCCGGCGCATCAGGTCGATCTCGACCGGCGATTTGCGCTCGGCGATCTCGTCGCGCTTCAACAGGCCGACGCCGTGCTCGGCGCTGATCGACCCGTCCAGGGCGGCGACGATGTCGTGCACCCGGTGGTTGATCTCCTCCCAGCGCGCGGTGAAGGCGGCGCGGTCGGCGCCCTCCGGCTGGTTCAGGTTGAAATGGATGTTGCCGTCGCCGAGATGGCCGAACGGCACCACCCGCACCCCGGGGATCGCGGCCTCGACCATTGCCGTCGCCTGCTCCAGGAACGCCGGCACCCGGGCCAGGGGCAGGGCGACGTCGTGCTTGATCGCCCCGCCCTCGAAGCGCTGGCCTTCGACGATCGCCTCGCGCAGATGCCAGAAGGCCTTGCGCTGCGCCTCGCTCGACGCGATCGCGGCATCCGTCACCAGCCCGGCCTCGAAGCCGCCGGCCAGGATCGCCTCCAGCTGCTCCGCCAGCTTCGCGTCGGCGGCGGGGGAGGACAGCTCCAGCAGCACGTACCAGAGGTGGCGCTCGGCCAGCGGGTCGATGGCGCCGGCGACATGGCGCAGGGCGAAGTCGACGGCGATGCGCGGCAGCAGCTCGACCCCGGTGACCGACCCGCCGGCCTCGGCCCGGGCGCGGCCGAACAGGGCGACGGCGGCGGCCGGGTCCGGCACCGCGACCAGCGCCGCCGCGACGCTGCGCGGCCGCGGGAACAGCTTCAGCACCGCCGCGGTGATTACCCCCAGCGTGCCTTCGGCGCCGATGAAGATCTGCTTCAAATCGTAGCCGGTGTTGTCCTTGCGCAGGGCTCTGAGACCGTCCCAGACCCGGCCGTCGGGCAGCACCACCTCCAGCCCCAGCACCAGGTCGCGGGTGTTGCCGTAGCGCAGCACCGCGGTGCCGCCGGCATTGGTCGACAGGTTGCCGCCGATGCGGCAACTGCCCTCGGCCCCCAGGCTCAGCGGGAACAGCCGGTCGGCCGCCTCCGCCGCCGCCTGCACCTGGGCCAGGATCACCCCGGCCTCGACCGTGATGTGGTCGCCCTCGGCGTCGACCTCGCGGATCCGGGTCAACCGGTCGGTGGCGAGGATGACCTGGCCGGCCGCGGCCACGGCGCCGCCCACCAGCCCGGTGTTGCCGCCCTGCGGCACGATGCCGATGCCGCGTTCGGCGCAGAGCGTGACCACCGCCGCCACCTCGGCGGTCGATGCCGGCCGCACCACGATCCCTGCCGTGCCTTGGTACTTGCCGCGCCATTCCTTCAGATAGGGCGCCAGATCCGCCGCCTCGTGCAGCACGCCCTGCGGGCCGGTGACGGTGATCAGGGCATCCAGCAGTGCGGCGTCGGTCATGGGTCGCTCCCTAGGGTCGTGGGGCCGCGGCGCGGCGCAGCCGGTCGTTGATGGCGGCACCCAGGCCGGATTCGGGGATCGGTGCCACCGCGATGGTGCCGGCGCCGGTCTTGTCCAGCGCCCGCAGCATGGCGAACAGGTTGGCGGCGGCCTCGGCCAGGTTGGCCTTGTCGCTGAGGTTCATCACCTTCGGCCCGCTGCGCAGGTCGGGGCCGAAGGTCAGCAGCACCTCGTCCGGCCCGATCGCGCCGGCGTTCAGCCGCACCTGCGCCCGCGGCGCGTAGTGGCTGGCCAGCTGGCCGGGCGAAGCCGGCCGCTCCGGATCCTTCTCCGGCAGGGCGATGGGGCCGAGCAGCGCGGTCAGCTCCTCGACCGTCACCCCGCCGGGGCGCAGCAGCACCGGCCGCTCGCCGGTCAGGTCCAGCACGGTCGATTCCAGGCCGACGGCGCAACGCCCGCCGGCCACCACCAGCGACACCCGGCCGGACAGCCCGTCCAGCACATGCTGCGGCGTGGTCGGGCTGACCGCGCCGGAGACATTGGCGCTGGGCGCCGCCACCGGCCGGCCGACCGCGGCCAGCAGGCGCCGCGCCGCGGGATGCGCCGGCACCCGGATCGCCAGGCTGTCCAGCCCGGCCGAGGCCAGCAGCGACGCGCGCGCGCCCTCGCGCCGCGGCAGCACCAGCGTCAGCGGGCCCGGCCACAGCGTCTCGGCGATCCTTCGGGCGCGGTCGTCGAACAGCACCAGATCCTCGGCCTGCTCAGCATCGGCCAAGTGGCAGATCAGCGGGTTGAAGCTCGGGCGCCGCTTGGTCTCGAAGATCGCGGCCACGGCGCGGTCGTTGGTGGCGTCGCCGCCCAGGCCATACACCGTCTCGGTCGGGAAGGCGACCAGGCGGCCCTCGCGCAGCAGCGCCGCGGCGCGGGCGATGCCGGCGGGGCCGTCGTCGACGATCTCGGTCCGGATCGGATCGTGGGTGCTCATGATCCGTTCTATAGCCCGATCCGCGGCCGGGGCGATATGCGCTGAGCGGCCATCTGCTGCCGCCGCGAGGCCGTTCTGCGGAGATCTCATGTTGCGCTGCAGCAAAAGCCGCGCGACACTTCCGCGAAACGGAGGGTGCGAATGGCCGGTCGGACGATCACCGTGGCGCAGCAGAAGGGCGGGGCGGGGAAGACCACGCTGGTCGCGCATCTCGCTGCCGCCTTCGCCCGCGCCGGCCTCAAGGTCGCGACCGTCGACATCGACCCGCAGGGCAGCCTCAGCCGCTGGGTCGAGGCACGCGGCGCCGACCCCGGCTTCACCCATCTCCGGATCACCGGCTGGCGGGTGCCGGCGGCGGTCGACCGGGCCCGGGCGACGCATGATCTGGTGCTGATCGACAGCCCGCCGCATGCCGCCTCCGACGCCCGCATAGCGGTGCGGGCGGCGCAGCTGGTCCTGGTGCCGATCCAGCCCAGCCCGATGGACCTGTGGGCGACGCAGCCGACCCTGGACCTGGCGGCGGAGGAGAAGGTGCCGGCCTGGATCGTGCTGAACCGGGTGCCGCCGCGCTCCAAGGTCGCCGACGCGCTGGAGGTCGAGATCGGCCGGCTCGGCATTCCGGTGCTGGCGGCCCGGATCGGCAACCGCACCGGCTTCGCCGCGGCGATGCTGTCCGGCCGCACCCTGGTCGAGACCGCGCCGAGCACGAAGGGGGCGGAGGAGATCGCGGCCCTGGCCGCGGCGCTGCGGGCGTAGGCTTGCCTGCCGGCCCGTTTCCGGCGAGGCTGCGGCCCTTCGTCCGAACGCCGAGACCGCGCCATGACCGCCGATCCCTTCGTCGCCTTCGCCGAAAGCCTCGCCGATGCCGCCCGCCCGGCGGCGATGCGCTGGTTCCGCACCGGCCTCGCGGTCGAGGACAAGGCCGACGATTCGCCGGTGACCATGGCCGACCGTTCGGTCGAGCAGCTGATGCGGCAGATGATCAATGCCAGCTACCCCGACCATGGCATCCTCGGCGAGGAGCATGGCCGCGAGGGCATCGACCGCGACCTGGTCTGGGTGCTGGACCCGATCGACGGCACCCGCGCCTTCATCGCCGGCGTCCCGATGTTCGGGTCGCTGATCGCCCTGGTCGAGAAGGGGCGGCCGCTGGTCGGGGTAATCGAGATGCCGGCGCTGGGCGAGCGCTTCGTCGGCCATGCCGGCCACCCGTCGCTGGCCGACGGCAAGCCCTGCCGCACCCGCGATTGCGGCGGCCTCGGCAACGCCATCCTCACCACCACCTCGCCGGAGGTGTTCTCGGGCGACACCCTCAAGACCTTCGAGCGGCTGGCCGGGGCGGTGAAGCACCGCCGCTACGGCCTCGACTGCTACGGCTACGCCCTGGTCGCGCTGGGCTGCATCGACCTGGTGATGGAGCGCGGCCTGCAGCCCTATGACTACATGTCGCTGGTGCCGGTGATCGAGGGCGCCGGCGGCGTCATCACCGACTGGCAGGGCCAGCCGCTCGGCCTCGACTCCTCGGGCGAGGTCCTGGCCGCCGCCACCCCGGCCCTGCACCGGGCGGCGCTGGACCTGATCAGCTGATGCCGCGCCTGTACTTCGCCGCGCCGCTGTTCTCGGCTGCCGAGCTGGTCTTCAACGCGGTGCTGGCGGAGCGGATCGAGGCGCTGGGCTTCACCCTCTTCCTGCCGCAGCGCGACGGGGTCGAGAGCCACCGCGAGCCCTGGGCGTCGATGGCGCCGGAGCAGCGGCGCCGCGTCCTCTTCGAGATGGATCGCGACCAGGTCTTCGCCTGCGACGTGCTGCTGGTCGTGCTCGACGGGCGGGTGCCGGACGAGGGCGCGGCGCTGGAGCTCGGCATGGCCTATGCCCATCGCCAGCTGGCCAAGCCCGGGCGCCGGCTGGTCGGGCTGCACACCGATGCCCGTGCCGCCTTCCTCGGCGCCAAGCTGAACCCGATGCTGGCGATGCCGCTCGACGCCGTGTTCGACGACGCGGATGCGCTGCTGGGCTATCTCGCCGGCATACGCTGACCGGCGCGGCCGCCGGGCGGCTTCGCCCGCGACTCACCTTGGCGACCCTGAGTCCGTCGAATGATCACGATTGATAGACAACGTTGATCATTCGATCGGAAGTATCGATTTGAACATAGCGCCTCGCCGGTCGCATCGTGGTCGCTGTGTCACGGTCCGATCCGGGCCTGGCCCCTAGATCTGTGCGAGACCAGACGGGCTCAGCCCTTCGCCATCCCGCAACACCGCCCCGGCGATCCCGCCGCGGCGGCGGATCGGACCGACTCTTCTCCAAGGGAGGAGACTGGAATGGCCAAGATCATTTGCGTTCTCTACGACGACCCGGTGACGGGCACCCCGACCTCCTATGCCCGCGACGGCCTGCCCAAGCTTGAGCGCTATCCCGGCGGCCAGACCCTGCCGACGCCGAAGGCGATCGACTTCGTCCCCGGCACGCTGCTGGGCAGCGTCTCCGGCGAGCTCGGCCTGCGGCGCTGGCTCGAATCCCTCGGCCACACCCTGGTCGTCACCTCCGACAAGGACGGCGCCGAGTCCCGGCTGGACCGCGAGCTGCCGGACGCGGATGTGGTGATCTCCCAGCCCTTCTGGCCGGCCTATCTGACGGCGGAGCGCATCGCCAGGGCGCCCAAGCTGAAGCTGGCCCTGACCGCGGGCATTGGCTCCGACCATGTCGACCTGCAGGCGGCGATCGACCGCGGCCTCACCGTGGCCGAGGTCACCTACTGCAACTCGATCAGCGTGGCCGAGCACGTGGTCATGATGATCCTCGGCCTGGTGCGCAACTACATCCCCTCCTACCAGTGGGTGGTGAAGGGCGGCTGGAATATCGCCGACTGTGTCGCCCGGTCCTACGACGTCGAGGGCATGCATGTCGGCACCGTGGCCGCCGGCCGCATCGGCCTCGCCGTGCTGCGCCGGCTGGCGCCCTTCGACGTGCATCTGCACTACACCGACCGGCACCGCCTGTCGGAGGCGGTGGAGACCGAGCTGAACCTGACCTGGCACCCGACGGCGGAGGACATGGTCAAGGTCTGCGACGTGGTCACCATCAACGCGCCGCTGCATCCGGAGACCGAGAACCTGTTCAACGCCGCGCTGATCGCCAAGATGAAGCGCGGTGCCTATCTCGTGAACACCGCGCGCGGCAAGATCTGCAACCGCGACGCCGTCGTCGCGGCGCTGGAGAGCGGCCAGCTGGCTGGCTATGCCGGCGACGTCTGGTTCCCGCAGCCGGCCCCGGCCGACCATCCCTGGCGGACCATGCCGCATCACGGCATGACGCCGCATATCTCCGGCACCTCGCTGTCGGCCCAGGCGCGCTACGCCGCCGGCGTGCGCGAGATCCTGGAATGCTGGTTCGAGGGCAGGCCGATCCGCGACGAGTACCTGATTGTGGATGGCGGCAAGCTGGCGGGCGCCGGCGCCCATTCCTACAGCGCCGGCAACGCCACCGGCGGCTCCGGCGACGCCGCCCGGTTCAAGAAGACAACCTGAGCCCCTGAGGCCGGCCGGTGCGGTCCGCATCGGCCGGTCCCTAGCGGTTTGACAGCCCGGGCCGGGGCGCGCGAAGGTGCCGCGCCATTGCCGCCCCCATTGCCTCAGGGTTCCCCGATGCGCATCACCCGGATCGCCGTCCACCAGGTCGACCTGCCGCTGCACGAGGGCAGCTACAGATGGTCGGGCGGCAACGCCGTCACCGTGTTCGACAGCACCCTGGTGCGGGTCGACACCGATGCCGGCCTGACCGGCTGGGGCGAGGTCTGCCCGCTCGGCCCCGCCTATCTGCCGGCCTATGCCGCCGGCGCCCGGACCGGCCTGCGAGAGCTGGCGCCGGGGCTGATCGGGCTCGACCCGCGGCAGCTCGGCGTGCTCGACCGCCATCTCGACCGCTCGATGCGCGGCCATCCCTATGTCAAATCGGCGGTCGACATCGCCTGCTGGGACATCCTGGGCAAGGCCGCCGGCCTGCCGGTCTGCGACCTGCTGGGCGGCCGCTACGGCGACGACTTCGCCCTGTACCGCGCCATCAGCCAGGAGAGCCCGGAGGCGATGGCCGCGCGGGTGGCGGAGTACCGCGCCCAGGGCTACACCAAGTTCCAGCTCAAGGTCGGCGGCGACGCCGACACCGACATCGCCCGCATCCACGCCGTCGCCGCCAAGCTGCAGCCGGGCGACGTGCTGATCGCCGACGCCAACACCGGCTGGCTGATGCACCAGGCGGCGCGGGTGGTCGACGCCGTGCGCGACGTCGACGTCACTATCGAGCAGCCCTGCCGCAGCTATGAGGAGTGCCTGACGATCCGCCGCCGCACCGCCCGGCCCTTCGTGCTGGACGAGGTGATCGACGGCCTGCCGGCGGTGCTCCGCGGCGCCGCCGACGGCGCCATGGACGTGATCAACCTGAAGATCTCCAAGGTCGGTGGGCTGACCAAGGCGCGGCAGATCCGCGACCTCTGCGCCGCCCTCGGCATCGCCATGACCATCGAGGACACCTGGGGCGGCGACGTCGCCACCGCGGCGATCGCCCATCTCGCCCATTCGACGCCGCCGGAGCTGCTGTTCTCGGCGACCGACTTCAACTCCTACGTCACCGTCTCGACCGCGCCGGACGCGCCGCGCCGCAAGCATGGCCGGATGGCCGCCGGCACCGCCCCGGGTCTGGGCGTGACTCCGGACCCGGCGGTGATCGGCGATCCGGTCTTCGTGGTCGGGTAGGCGTCAGCGGTAATAGCCGTAATACGGGCGGTAGTACGGGTGGTAATAGACCGGGCGCGGAAAGGCGGGATAAACGACGCAGCCGGCCAGCGTGGAGACTGCGATCAGGGCCGCTCCGGTCTTGAGCAGGCGGGTCGAGAGACGCGACATGGCGAACATCCTCTGCTGACGTCCGCGCCCGATCGGGACGCGACACCGTTTCCACGCCCCAGGGATATTGATCCGTCGCTGGTCTCTGTCAGCTTACGATAAGTTCATCAAAAGAGCTCTCTCCAAGATGTGACCGATCGGCCATCATCGACTCTGCGCATGATGAATAATAGGCAAGACGGGAACCGTTCCGGTCTTCGGTTGTTGTGGCGGTCCTGCCGGATCGTCTGTGGCTGATCTGGCCAGAATTGAGGCGATCAGCCTCCAGCCTTCTTCGGCGTCTCGAACGCCACCAACCGACCGCCCTGGCCGGCTTCGGCCCAGTGCTCCATCGGCAGCTCGATCACCGCGAGGCCGGCGGTCGGATATTTCTCCGCCAGCCGGGCCAGCGCTGCCGCGTCCCCCGCCGTCGCCAGCCGGCGCGCCAACTGCTCCAGGTCGGGGTTGTGGCCGACCAGCAGCACCGTCGCGGCCTCGTCCGGCGCCTGGCGCAGCCGGGCCAGCACCCCGGTGCCGCCGGCCAGATAGAGGCCGCGGTCGAAGCGGGTCTCGGGGGCGGCGCCCAGCGCCTCGAGCGCCAACGCCAGGGTCTGTCGAGCGCGGGTGGCGGTGGAGCACAGCACCAGATCCGGCATCGGGCCATGCGCCTTCAGCCAGGCGCCCATCTTCGGCGCGGTGTCGCGGCCGCGCTCCGCCAGCGGCCGGTCGTGATCGGCCAGTTCCGGGTCGGCCCAGTCGGACTTCGCGTGCCGCAGCAGGATCAGGGTCTTCATTGTGCCTCCCAGCGGGCCTACGTTGCGCAACATCTGGCGCCGCGTCCAGCCACGAGGCACCATGCGGGTGATGCGCCCGTTATGCCGGGCCGCGGGCCGAGGAGACGGACATGACCGACGGACTCTATTTCGCCAAGGGCCAGCGCGAGCACCGGCTGCTGCTCGGCCTCGGCAACCGCCACGGGCTGATCGCCGGCGCCACCGGCACCGGCAAGACCGTGTCGCTGAAAGTCCTGGCCGAAGGCTTCAGCCAGGCCGGCGTGCCGGTCTTCGTCGCCGATGTGAAGGGCGACATCGCCGGCATCAGCCAGCCCGGCGCGGCCAACCCGAAGATCGAGGAGCGCGCCAAGGCGCTCGGCCTCGGCGCGCTGGCGTATCAGGGCTACCCGACCGTGTTCTGGGACCTGTACGGCAAGCAGGGCACGCCGGTCCGCGCCACGGTGGCGGAGATGGGGCCGCTGCTGCTGTCCCGCTTGCTGCAGCTCAACGACACGCAGGAGGGCGTGCTCAACATCGCCTTCAAGGCGGCGGACGAGGAAGGGCTGCTGCTGCTCGACCTCAAGGACCTGCAGGCGCTGCTGGCGCACATGGCCGAGAACGCGTCGAAGTTCACCGGCGTCTACGGCAACGTCTCCAAGGCCTCGGTCGGCAGCATCCAGCGCCAGCTGCTGGTGCTGGAGCAGCAGGGGGCGGAGGCCTTCTTCGGCGAGCCGGCGCTCGACCTCACCGATCTGATCCGCACCAATTCGGACGGGCGCGGCGTGATCAACGTGCTGGCGGCCGAGACGCTGATCCAGGCGCCGCGGCTCTACGCCACCTTCCTGCTCTGGCTGCTGTCCGAGCTGTTCGAGCGCCTGCCCGAGCTCGGCGACCCGGACAAGCCGAAGCTGGTGTTCTTCTTCGACGAGGCGCATCTGCTGTTCGACGACGCGCCCAGGGCGCTGGTCGAGAAGGTCGAGCAGGTGGTGCGGCTGATCCGCTCCAAGGGCGTCGGCGTCTATTTCGTCTCGCAGAACCCGATCGACATCCCGGACAAGGTGCTGGCCCAGCTCGGCAACCGGGCGCAGCACGCGCTGCGCGCCTTCACCCCGCGCGACCAGAAGGCGCTGAAGGCCAGCGCCGACACCTTCCGCACCGAGGCCGGGCTCGACGTCGCCCGCGCGCTGCAGGAACTGGCGGTGGGCGAGGCGCTGGTCTCCTTCCTCGACCCCAAGGGCATCCCCGAGGTGGTGGAGCGGGCGCTGGTCTGTCCGCCGGTCTCGCGCCTCGGCCCGATCACCGATGCCGAGCGCCAGGCTGCGATCGCAGCCGGCGGCATGGCCGCGAAATACGCCACCGCCATCGACCGCGACTCCGCCTATGAGAAGCTGAGCGTCAAGGCGGCCGAGGCGCAGCAGCAGGCGACGGCCGCCACCGAGGCCAAGGCCCAGGCGAAGGCCGAGGCCAAGGAAGGCCCCAGCATGGCGGAGTCGATCTTCCGCGACGTCATCCGCAACACCGGCAGCTCGGTCGGCACCCAACTCGGCCGCAGCCTCGGGCGCAGCGTCGGCGGTTCGGGCGCCAGCACGATCGGCGGCACCATCGGCCGCGCCGTGGTCCGCGGCATCCTCGGCTCGCTCTTCGGCGGCCGGCGCTGAGGGACCGCGCAGCCGGAGGCGTCGTGCCCTAGGGGCGCGGCGCCCCTGTCCGCCACCGGGGCGGCTGGGGTATGCTCCGCCCATGCAGGACAACGACGCCCTCTTCGACGCCTTGCGCCGCTCGGCCGACCCCGGCGTGGTCGATGCCGTCGACGATCTCGTCCGCAACGGCCGCGACGACGAGCTCGCGCGCATCAACGCCGTGGGCTTCGCGGCCGGCCGCGGCCTGGACGAGGAGACGGTGATCGCGGCCCTGTTGCACGCCTCGCGGCTGGGCCTGTTCGAGATGTCCTGGAACATCCTGTGCCCGAGCTGCGGCGGCGTCCTCGGCGCCAACGCCACGCTGAAGAGCGTGCGGCAGCAGGATTACCACTGCGCATTCTGCGCGGTGACCAGCGAGCCGACGCTCGACGACACGGTGGAGGTCAGCTTCACGGTCAGTCCCCGGATCCGCCGCATCGCCGCCCACGACCCCGACAGCCTCGGCTTCTGGGACTATCACCGGCAGGTCTTCTTCGGATCGGGCGTCGCGTTCCCCGAGCCGGGCGCGTTCGACGAGCTCAGCCGCAAGGCCATGCTGGAGACCGTCGAGCTGCAGGCCGGCGAACGGATGATCCTGGCCCTGCAGCTTCCCGCGCTGCCCGTCATCATCTTCGACCCGGTGACCCACACGGCCCATCTGGTCGAGACCGCGGGCGAGCCGACGACGGAGCGCCGCGAGCTTTCGATGATCTTCACCAGCGCCGCTGCCGGCGTCGGCCGCATGACCCTGTCTTCGGGTCCGCTCCGCCTCCTGCTGGACAACCGCACGGAGCGCCGGGTCCTGGTCGGCGTCTATGTGGCGAACGCGGAACTGGACCGGCTGATCGGCGGCCGCCGCCCGTTCCTGACCGCCAAGCGGCTGCTGACCAACCAGACCTTCCGCGACCTCTACCGGACGGAGACGCTCGACGTCGAGCAGCGGCTCAAGATCATGAGCCTGACCTTCCTGTTCACGGATCTGAAGGGGTCGACCGATCTGTATGAGCGGGTCGGCGACCTCGTCGCCTACGACCTGGTGCGCTCCCACTTCCAGATCCTGAACGAGATCGTGGCGTCCGAAGCCGGCGCCGTGGTCAAGACCATCGGCGATGCCGTGATGGCGACGTTCCCGGCGCCGCACCGGGCCGTGTCGGCCGCGCTGCGCATGCGCGACTCCATGCGGCAACTGAATGCGCGGCAGGGGGCGGAGGAGCTGATCCTGAAGATCGGGATCCACGAGGGGCCGTGCCTCGCGGTGAACCTCAACGACCGCCAGGACTATTTCGGCCAGACCGTCAACATCGCGTCGCGGGTGCAGGCGCTGGCCACCGGGGACAGCATCTTCGCCACCCAGGCGGTCGTCCGGGACGCGGAGTCGGTCCGGCTGCTCTCGTCGCGCGGGGTCGAGGCCCGGCCTCAGGCGCTGACCCTCCGGGGCGTCGCCGACCGCATGCCCGTCTTCGCGATGAGCTGACGCGGGGGAAGGGCGGCGACACCAGGCAAAAGTGGCCGGACCTGCCCGGCCGGCGACCGACTGTCACCAAACTGCATAAGCTTCCGGGTACATGGGGTGAGCAGCAGGAGGCAGGCACATGACTGAGCTGAAAGACACCGAGACCCGCAGCTGGCTCGAGATCGAGCTCGAGGACGACATGGACGAGGAGCTCGAGCAGGCGGTCGACGACGCCCGCGTCCCGCCCGAGCTGCGCGCCCTGCTCGAGACGCGCCGGAAGAACTCCATCGACCGCCACATCTATTTCAACGAGCTGCTGCGGCTTCAGAGCGAGCTCGTGAAGCTGCAGGACTGGGTCCACTACAAGGGCCTCAAGATGGTGGTCCTGTTCGAGGGCCGCGACAGCGCCGGCAAGGGCGGCGCCATCAAGCGCATCACCCAGCGCGTGAATCCGCGCACCTGCCGGGTGGTGGCGCTGCCCGCACCCTCCGACCGCGAGAAGACCCAGTGGTACTTCCAGCGCTACGTGCCGCATCTGCCGGCAGCCGGCGAGATCGTGCTGTTCGACCGCAGCTGGTACAACCGCGCCGGCGTCGAGCGCGTCATGGGCTTCGCCGGCGAAGGCCAGGTGGAGGACTTCTTCCGCGACGTGCCGGAGTTCGAGCGCATGCTGCTGCGCTCCGGCATCATCCTCGTCAAGTACTGGTTCTCCATCACCGACGAGGAGCAGCAGCTGCGCTTCCTCATGCGCATCCACGACCCTATCAAGCAGTGGAAGCTCTCGCCCATGGACCTGCAGTCCCGCGTGCGCTGGGAGCAGTACACCAAGGCCAAGGAGGCCATGTTCGAGCGCACCAGCATTCCCGAGGCGCCCTGGCACATCGTGGAAGGCAATGACAAGAAGCGGGCGCGCCTGAACTGCATCTCGCACCTGCTCTCGGCGGTCCCCTACGAGGAGGTGCCGCATGAGGAGATCAATCTGCCGGAACGGGTGTTCGACCCGAACTACGAGCGCCGCACGCTGCCGGCCGAGCTCTACGTGCCCCAGCGCTACTGAGGGAAGGAGCCGGGCGCGGCGACCCCGCGCCTGGGGACCCTTCCGCGCACGCGTCCGGCGCAGGGCGGCGATTTCATCGCCTCGACATGGCGCTTCCCATTCGGGCTTGTGTATAGTGCGGTGAAATCGAGCCCGACAAGGGCTTGATATTACAGTTTTGTTGCGATCGATGAAGGTTCGGAGACGACCCGTGAGCATGTTGCAGAGCACCGCCGAGGCCGTCCTCACCGAGGCGCCGGAGGCTGTCCGCGCACCCGTCCTGCCGTCGATCCCGGCAGATTCGCCCGACCGTTTCATCAATCGCGAGCTGTCCTGGCTGGCCTTCAACCAGCGCGTCCTGGAGGAGGCCTACAACACCCGCTCCCCGCTGCTGGAGCGGCTGCGCTTCCTGTCGATCTCGGCCTCCAACCTGGACGAGTTCTACATGGTCCGCGTCGCCGGGCTGAAGGCGCAGGTTGCGCTCGGCGTCGCCTCGCCGAGCCAGGACGGGCTCAGCCCGGCGCAGCAACTGGGCGAGATCGCCACCCGGGTGCAGGAGCTGATGCGCGACCAGCAGCATTGCTGGCGCGTCCTGAGCGAGGAGCTGCGGGCCGCCGGCATCGCCGTGGCCGGTCCGAACGAGCTGACCAAGCCGGAGAAGGCCTGGCTCGAGGAGCGGTTCCTCAACGAGATGTTCCCGGTGCTGACGCCGCTCGCCATCGACCCGGCCCATCCCTTCCCCTTCATCCCCAATCTCGGCCTCTGCCTGGCCCTGACCCTGGTCAATGCCGGGGAGGAGACGCAGGACGAGATGGACGCGATCGTGCCGCTGCCGCCGCAGCTCGACCGCTTCACCCGCCTGCCCGGGGCGCCGATCCGCTTCGTGCTGCTCGAGGACGTGGTCAAGCTGTTCCTCGATCGCCTCTTCCCCGGCTACACGCTGCACGCCAGCGGCGTGTTCCGGGTGATCCGCGACAGCGAGATGGAGATCGACGAGGAAGCCGAGGATCTGGTCAAGACCTTCGAGAGCGCGCTAAAGCGCCGGCGCAAGGGCATCGTCATCCGCCTCTCGGTCTCCGCCGACGTGCCGGACTCGCTGCGCCGCTTCGTCTGCGAGAAGCTGAAGGTGAAGGATGAGGATGTCTACGCCCAGGATCGGCTGCTCGGCCTCAGCGACACTAGGAAGCTGATCGTCGACGAACGGCCGGAGCTGCTGTTCTCGCCCTACAACGCCCGGTTCCCGGAGCGGGTGCGCGATTTCGGTGGCGACAGCTTCGCCGCGATCCGGGCCAAGGACATCGTCGTCCACCACCCCTATGAGAGCTTCGACATCGTCGTCCAGTTCCTGCGCCAGGCGGCGCGCGACCCCGACGTCGTGGCGATCAAGCAGACCCTGTACCGCACCTCGAAGGACTCGCCGATCGTCCAGGCCCTGGTCGAGGCGGCGGAGGCCGGCAAGTCGGTCACCGCGATGGTCGAGCTGAAGGCCCGCTTCGACGAGGAGGCCAACATCCGCTGGGCCCGCGACCTGGAGCGGGCCGGCGCCCAGGTGGTCTACGGGATCATCCATCTGAAGACCCACGCCAAGATCTCGATGGTGGTGCGGCGGGAGCAGGGCGGCCTGCGCACCTACACCCATTTCGGAACCGGCAACTACCACCCGATCACCGCCAAGATCTACACCGATCTCAGCTTCTTCACCTGCGATCCGGGCCTCGGCCACGACGCGGCGGCGGTGTTCAACTACATGACCGGCTACGCCAAGCCGGCGCAACTGGAGAAGCTGTCGATCGCGCCCCTGTTCCTGCGCAGCCGGATCATGGAGTCGATCGAGGCCGAGATCGACAACGCCAAGGCCGGCAAGCCGGCCCAGATCTGGGTCAAGCTGAACGCGCTGGTCGACGCCACCATCATCGACAAGCTCTACGAGGCCTCGCAGGCCGGGGTGGAGATCGACCTGGTGATCCGCGGCATCTGCTGCCTGCGCCCCGGCGTGCCCGGCCTGTCCGAGAACATCCGGGTGCATTCGATCGTCGGCCGCTTCCTGGAGCACGCCCGCATCCTGTGCTTCGGCAACGGCCAGAAGCTGCCGTCGCGCCAGGCCAAGGTGTACCTGTCCTCGGCCGACTGGATGCCGCGCAACCTCGACGGCCGGATCGAGAGCCTGGTGCCGCTCGAGAACGCCACCGTCCGCCAGCAGGTGATGGAGCAGATCATGCTGGCGAATCTGAAGGACGAGTCGAACACTTGGATGCTCGCCCCCGATGGCCGCTATCATCGCCATGACGCGCCGGAGGATGCCTTCAGCGCGCATATGTACTTCATGACCAACCCCAGCCTGTCCGGCCGGGGCAGCGCGTGGAAGGATGCCAAGCGGGCGCCGCGCCGCCTGGTCAAGCCCGCGGAATAAGGATCGAGGCTCGGTGTTCCGTATCGGACCGATCGTGCCGTCCCGGCCGGGGCGGGTGGGCGTCATCGACATCGGCTCGAACTCGATCCGTCTCGTCGTCTATGACCGGGTGACCCGGTCGCCCGTCCCGGTGTTCAACGAGAAGGTGATGTGCGGCCTCGGCCGCGGCCTGGGCCAGGCCGGCCGCCTGTCGCCCGAGGGCGTGGTCCAGGCGCTCGACAACCTCTCGCGCTTCACCCGGCTCCTGGAAGGCATGGGGGTCGACCGGGTCGACGTGCTGGCCACCGCGGCGGTGCGCGAGGCCGAGGACGGCGCCGATTTCGTCGCCGAGGTCGAGCGCCGCTGCGGCCTGCCGGTCACCGTGATCAGCGGGGTGGAGGAGGCGCGGCTGTCCGCCCTCGGCGTGATCTCCGGCATCCGCGACGTCGACGGCGTGATGGGCGATCTCGGCGGCGGCTCGCTCGAGCTGGTCGGGCTCGACCGCGGCGAGATCGACGAGCAGGTGACCCTGCCGCTCGGCCCGTTCCGGCTGATGGACGAGACCGGCGCGCGCAAGGAGGCGCGCAGCGTCGTGCTCGACACGCTGGGCCAGCAGGACTGGCTGCCGGCCTATGCCGGCCGCAGCTTCTACCCGGTCGGCGGCGCCTGGCGCGCCATCGCCAAGCTGTTCATGGAGCGGGTGAACCACCCGCTGCACATCATCCACCAGTACACGGTGCCGACCGGCGCGCTGGCCGATTTCGTCGGCCTGGTGGCGAAGCAGAGCAAGGGAGCCCTATCCGGCGCCTCGATCTCCCGCCGCCGGGTCGAGATGCTGCCGATGGCCGCCCTGGTGCTGGAAGGCGTGCTGAAGACGCTGAAGCCGGCCCGGGTGGTGTTCTCCGCCCTCGGCCTGCGCGAGGGCCATCTCTACGACCTGCTGCCGCCGGAGGACCAGGCCCGCGACCCGCTGATCTACGCCGCCGCCGAACTGGCGCACCGGCTCGACCGCTTCGGCCATGCCGAGGTGGTGGCGGAATGGACCCGCTCGGTGTTCCCGGAGGAGACGGCGGACGATGCGCGGCTGCGCCAGGCCGCCAGCCTGCTGTCCGACATCGGCTGGTTCGAGCATCCCGACTACCGGGCCGAGCATGCCTGGCTGCGGGTGCTGCGCATGCCGGTCGCCGGGCTCGACCATGCCGAGCGCGTGTTCCTGGCGGCGGCCGTGTATGTCCGCTACGGCGGCACCCTTGGCGACGCGCTGACCGGGCCGGTGCTGGAACTGCTGACCGAGGCGATGCGCAACCGGGTGCTGGTGCTCGGCCAGGCGCTGCGCCTGGCCCACACCCTGACCGGCGGCGCCACCTCGCTGCTCGAGCGCACCAGCCTCACGGTCTCGGGCGAGGCGGTGGTGCTGAGCCTGCCGGCCGACGAGGAGGCGCTGACCGGCCTCGCCGTCGACCGGCGCCTCGACGCCGTCGCCAAGGCCCTGGGCAAGCCCGGCCGCGTCGTGGTCGAGGAATCGCGGCGGGCGGTAGGGTAGTCACGCAATGTAATGACGATGACACTACGTCTATGCTAGGATGACCGGACGTAGGAGGTCGAGCCATGCCCACGCCGCGCGCCGCGTCCAGCAAGCGTGAAACGCTGAACATCCGCATCAAGCCCGAGGAGCGCAGCCTGATCGACCGCGCGGCGAAGGCGCGAGGAAAGAACCGCACGGACTTCGTGCTGGACGCCGCGCGAGCGGCCGCCGAAGAGGCCCTGCTCGACCAGACCATCATCGTGGCCAGCCCCGAAGCCTATGCCGCGTTCCTGGCCCGGCTGGACATGCCGCCCCAACCCAATGAGCGGCTGCGCCGGACGATGCAGACCAAGGCTCCCTGGGACAAGGCATGACGGTTTCGGCGCCCGAGCCGCTGGCACCACATCATGGCATTGAGGCGTTCGGGTCGGGCGTCGAAAGCCTGGACAACTGGCTGAAGCGCCGGGCTCTGAAAAATCAGGCGACAGGGGCGTCTCGCACCTTCGTCGCCTGTGACGGTCGCCGTGTGCTGGCGTATTGCGCCCTGGCGTCGAGCGCGATCACCATCGACGCCGCGCCCGGCGGCTTCCGCCGCAACATGCCGGATCCGATCCCAGTGGTGGTCCTCGGCCGGCTGGCCGTGGACCTGTCGCAGCAGGGCATGGGGCTTGGCCGCGCTCTGATGAGGGATGCGGGCCTGCGTGTCATCCAGGCGGCTGACATCATCGGGATCCGCGGGATGATCCTGCACGCGCTGTCGATCGAGGCCCGGGCGTTCTACGAGCGGCTCGGCTTTGAGCCGTCGCCGCTCGATCCGATGACTCTCATGGTCACGCTGGCGGATCTTCGAGCGAGCCTGTAGTCACTTCGCCACCGAGACGTCCCAGTAGCGCGGCGCGTCGGCCGGCCACACCTTGAAGCCTTCGATTCGCTTGGCCACGGCATAGTCCGAGGCGTGCAGGTACAGGCTGGCGGCCGGCGCCTCCTCGGTGAACAGCCGGCCGATCTGGTCCAGCACGGCCTGCATCTGCGCCCGGTCGGTGGTGGCGTTGGCCTGGGCCAGCAGGTCGATGGCGCGCGGGTCCTTCCAGATCTTGCGCGGCTGCGGCCCGATGATCCGCTCCCATTGGCCCAGCGGGTCGAGCCGCGGCGAATAGGAGAAGGACTGGGTCTGGAACTTGCCGGTCTGGTAGGCGTCCAGCTGCGCCGTCCATTCCAGCACCTCGAGCTCGACGTTCAGCCCGACGCTGCGCAGCATGTCCTGCATCAGCACGCCGCAATCATACATCTCGGCGTAGCGCTTGTTGGCGGTCATGACGATGCGCTGGCCCTTGTAGCCGGCCTCGGCCAGCAGGGCCTTGGCCCGCTCCGGGTCGTAGGGCAGGGCGTCGGTCTGGGCCTGGGAATGGTAGGGGCTGAACTCCGGCACCGGCGTCGCCGAGAATCTGGAGCCGCCGAAGGTGACGGCCTCGGCGATGGCGGCGCGGTCCAGCGCCATCACGATCGCCTGCCGCACCCGCTTGTCCTGCAGGATCGGGTCTTCGGAATGCAGGATCAGCGCCTCCCAGCCCGGGGTGATGCTGGACTGGACCTCGAAAGCGGTGTTGCCCTGCAACTGGATCCGGTCCTGCGATTCCAGCGGCGCGGTGTCCAGTGCGCCGGCCTGCAGCGCCGTCAGCTTCGCCGCCGAATCCGGCATGATGTTGAAGCGGACCTTGTCGACGAACACCTCCTTGCGGCCGACATAGCCGCTCATGGCGTCGTCGCGCGGGGTGTAGCCGTCGAACCGGGTCAGCTCGATGTACTGGCCCGGCCGCCAGTCCGACAGGATGAAGGGGCCGGTGCCGACCGGCTTGTCCCAACCGCCGTTCGGCTTCACCGAGGACGGGTGCAGCACCGGCGTGCCGCCGCAATCCATTCGCGCCAAATTGTACAGGAACCCAGCGCTCGGCCGGTCCAGCACATAGACCACGGTGTCCGGGTCCGGCGCCGTCACGCTCTCGACCTTCAGCCCGTTGTCGCCGGTGTAGACGTCGCGGCAGCGCCATTTCGTGGCCGGGTCCATCAGCTGGTCCCAGGACCATTTCACCTCGGCCGAGGTCATGGTCGCGCCGTTCTGGAACTTCACGCCGCGGCGCAGATGGAAGGTGTAGGTCTTGCCGTCGGGAGACAGGTCCCAGCGCTCGGCCAGCATCGGCCCGACCTCCAGATCCTCGCGGAACCCGACCAGCCCTTCGACGATGTGCTGATGCACGATGTCGGTGGCGCCGTCGCGGTCGACGCCCGGGTTGGTGCTGCGGATGTCGGCCGACAGCACGGTGCTGATGGTGCCGCCGCGCGGCGTCTCGGCCGCGGCAGGGACCGCCGCCAGCGCCGCCGCCGCGGCCAGTAGCATGAGCCGGTTCAGTCTGCCCCCTGTCTGTTCGTGGTTATGCGCCGAAGGCGGAGGCCCGGCCGGGGCCGAGCACATCGTGGAAGAAGTCGCGCGCCCGCTCCGCCACCGCTGCGAAGTCGTGCGCGGCGCCGGGGATGATGTCGTGCCGCACCGCCAGGCCGTGCGCCTGCAGGTTGCGGCGCAGGCTGGTCAGCCGGGCGATCCGGTTGGCCCCGGCGCGGTTGGCGTCCGTCCTCCAGTGCCGGCTGCCCGGCCGGTGGGTGATCGACGCCGTCTCCAGGTCGCTGTCGCCGACCGCCAGATGCACCGGCACGCGGCGCATCGCCTCCAGGTCCGGGGCGCGGCCGAACAGCCGCTCCATGTCCCGCGTGCCGACCCACCAGTCGCGCTTCGGGTCGATCAGCGTCACCGACCCCGGGGCGCCGATCGACACCGCGCGCAGCCGCTCCGGATGCAGGTAGAGGAAGCGATGGGCGAAATGGGCGCCGCCGGAGAAGCCGAACAGGCAGAAGCGGTCGAAGCCCAGGCCGGCGCGTGCCTCGGCCTCCGCCACCATGGCCAGCAGCAGCCGGTCGTACCGGATGTCGCCCTCGGCCATGTATTTGTAGCCGTCCTCGTTGCCGTCGCCGAGCGGGTCGGCCGGGAACAGCGGCGCCAGCACCACGGCGCCGTGCCAGCGGGCGAAGTCGGCGAAGGCGTCGCGGCTCGATTCCACGCCGCGCAGGCTGCCATGCACCGATACCAGCAGCGGCACCCGCTCGATCCCGCGCAGCCGGGGCGGGACGAACAGGCTGTAGCCGAAGCGCGGATCGGCCCGGCAGGACAGCAGTGGAATGGTGCCCGTGCGCCGTGGGCCTGCCGGCCGCGCCGTGGTTCCGGCCCCCGCCGCGCGCCCGGTTTCGAGATCCGCCTTCAGCAAGCCGCCATCGGCCATCTGGCATTCTCCAAAATTGGCGCCAATTTTTCCGTGACGATAGACGTCAAAATCGCAGACGGCAACCCGGCATGCTACAAGGGCCTCAAGCGCACCGGGCGCGGGCGGGAACGAGACACCGAAGAACGATGAAGCGGCAGGGCATGGATCGGGGGCGGGTCGAGACGCTGGTCGAGGCGATCCGGGACGACATCCTCTACGGCGTCTACCGGGCCGGAGAGTGGCTGAAGCAGATCGACCTGCAGGAGCGCTACGAGGCCAACCGCTTCGAGGTGCGACAGGCGCTGGTCGAGCTGAAGAACCGCCGGCTGGTCGAGCACAAGGTCAACAGCGGCTTCCGGGTGGCGGCGCCCGATCTCGAGGAGCTGCTGCATCTGAAGGCGGTGCGGACGATCCTCGAGACCGGCGCGGCGGAGCCGGTGGTGGCGCGGGCGACGGCGGCCGACCTGGGCGAGCTCGACGACATCGCCGCGCGCTTCGAGCAGGCGATCGAGACCGCCGACCCGCCGACCCGGACCGAGCTGAACTACGCCTTCCACCGCCGGCTCTACGACATCGCCGGCAACCCGGTGCTGGCGGCGCTGATCCACGATATGCGCGAGCGCGGCCAGTCCGGCACCACCGGCCGCTGGTTCACTTTGGCCGGGCTGCGCCTCAGCGCGCAGGAGCACCACGCCATGGTCGCCGCCATCCGCGCCCGCGACCCGGCGGCGCTGCGGCGCCTGATCGACCACCACATCAACCGGCGGTGATCGGTTCGGTAGATCGGGAAACGAGCCGCCGCAGCCGAGGTCTCCGCTCATCGGATTGGGGCAAGACGCCCTGAATGGGCCGGACCGCGCCGCTCTCGCCGCGGACCCGGGCGGCTTCAGCGCCCGGCTCTCACCAGCGCACCATGCCGCCGTCGACATTCAGGGTCTGCCCGGTGATCCAGCGCGCCTCGTCGGAGGCGAGGAAGGCGATCGCCGGGGCGATGTCGCGCGGCTGGCCCTGGCCGGGGATCGCCTGCAGCATCTCGACGAAGCCGAAGGCCTGGGCGTGCGGGCTGCTCATGACCCCGTCCGACGCCGTCAGCCCCGGCGTCACCGCGTTCACGGTGATGCCGTGCTTGCCCAGCTCGGTCGCCAGCGCCCGGGTGAAGCCGAACACGCCGCCCTTGGCCGCGACATAGGCCGCCATGTTCGGCGTGCCGGCGAAGAGGGTATTGGAGCAGATGTTGACGATGCGGCCCTGGCGGCCGCCGCGCCGCATCAGGTCCGAGGAGGCGCGGGACATCAGGAACACGCCGGTCAGGTTGACCGCGACGATCTTCTGCCAATGCGCCAGGTCGACCTCGTCCCAGGCGATGAAGGGCACGATCGCGGCGTTGTTGACCAGGATGTCGACCCCGCCGGCCCGGGCCGCAACGGTCTCGTGCAGCGCCGTCACCGCGGCCGGGTCGGAGACGTCGCAGGTGACGGCGAAGCTGTCGTTCCCCAGCCCGGCGGCCACCGCTGCGGCGCCGTCGGCATTGATGTCGGCGACGACGATCCGCGCGCCGTCGGCCGCCAGCCGCTCAGCGATCGCCCGGCCGATGCCCTGCGCCGCCCCGGTCACGATCGCGACCTTGCCCGATAGATCCGAAGCCATGTCCCTGTTCCCTTTTGTTGGTTGGTGATTCAGCCGGCGTCGATGGCTGCCATGGCCGCCGCCACGCCGCGGCCGATATCGACCGCGTGGCCCAGCGCGCCGAGCGCCCCGCCGAGGGCGCTGATCGCCACCACGGCGTAGAGCGGCTGGGCGGTCGGCCCCATATGGCCGATGCGCACCAGCTTCCCCAGCGTCTCGCCGCGGCCGGAGGAGAAGGCGACGCCGTAGCGCTCGCGCGCTGCCCCGCGCAGCGCCTCGTCGGCGACGCCGTCCGGCACCCGCACCGCGGTGGTGGTGGGGGAGGCGATGGCCTCGCGGGCCGGCCACAGCGCCAGCCCCATCGCCTGCAGCCCGGCCCGGCAGGCCCGCGCGGTCAGAGCGTGCCGGGCCCACACCGTCTCCGGCCCCTCCGCCAGATACTGGTCCAGCGCCGCGTCCAGGCCGTTGACCTCGGCGACCGAGGGGGTGAAGGGGAAGGGCTTGTCCCGTTTCCAGGCGTGCTCCCAGTCCAGGATGCTCAGCATCGAGGCGCGGGGCGCGTCGGGGTTGGCCTTCATTTTGGCCCAGGCGCGGTCGCTGACGCCGAGCAGGGTCAGGCCCGGCGCGCCGCCCAGGCACTTGTTCGGGCCGGTGACGAAGATGTCGGCGCGGCAGGCCTCCGGATGCACGTCCATGCCGCCGAAGGACGACACCGCGTCGACGATGAGGTAAGCGCCGTGCTCCGCCACGATCCGGCCGATCGCCTCGACCGGGTTGATCGTGCCGGACGGTGTGTCGTGGTGGCAGACCGAGACGATGCGGATGTCGGGCCGCGCCTGCAGCATGCGGGCGACGGCGTCCGGATCGATCACGTCGTTGTAGGGCACCTCGATCTCGACCAACTCGGCGCAGTACCGCTTGGCCCAATAGCCGAAGCCCTTGCCGTAGACGCCGGAGGCGAGGTTCAGCACCACGTCGTCGCGGGCGATCAGCGAGGCCGCTGCGGCCTCCAGCCCCAGCACCGGCTCGCCGTGCAGGATCACCGGCGGGGTCGACAGGCGCATCGCCGCCCGCGCCTTCTCGGTCACCTGCTCGTAGAAGGCCTGGAACACCGGGTCGTAGTCGTAATGGATGGTGCGCGACAGCCCGCGCAGCACCGCCGGATAGGCGTCGACCGGACCGGAGGTGAGGGTGAAGACGGGCTCGCGGATCGTCGGGTCGGGCATGGCGGTGGACCTCAGCCGTAGAATTTCGGGCCGGTCTGGTAATGGGCGAAGTTGTGCGGGTCGTGCGAGAACATCAGCTCCGCCTCCCGCTCCTCCGCCAGCTTGGCCAGGCGGCGCATCGAGGCGACGCCCGCGACCGGGTCGATGTGGAACGAGGCCTGGCACAGCGTCTCCAGGCTCTTCTGGGTGTAGGCGGCGTCGATCGTGAACAGGATCGGCCGCCGGGTCTGGAACTCGACCAACAGGCTGTAGTGGCCGATGGCGTGGCCGGGGGTGAACAGCAGATGCACGCCCTTGGCCAGCTCGATGTCGCCCTCGACCGTCTCGAAGCGCGAATTGGCGTCGGTGGTGCCGGCCAGCAGCTGGTCGCCCTTGCCGCGCGCGGCGGCGGCCTCGGCCGAGAAGCTCAGGTCGGAATAGCCCAGCACCTCGAAGGGCTCGGGCGTCGCCGCCTGGGCGATCTCGTCGCGATGGCACAGCTTCTTCGCATGCGGGAAGTACTTGTTGCCGCCGACATGGTCGAAGTGGAAGTGCGAGTTGACGACGGTGCCGACATCCTTCGGCTCCAGCCCCAGCAGGCCGAGCGCGCCGGGGATGGTCTGTTCCCTGGTCTGCTGCGGCTTCTCGAAGGGCAGCACCTTCATGACGTGGTCGTGGTCGAAGCCGCTGTCGATCAGGAAGCGGCCCTCGGCATGCTCGACCAGGATCGAATAGACCGGGAAGCGGATCTCGCCGCCAGGCCCGCGGTTCCAGAAGACGTGGTAGCCGTCGAGGACGAGCGAGCCGCCGTCGAGCAGGTAGACCTTGGTGTCTGTCATGGGTTCCTCCGGAAGGGTCTCAGCGGGCGCCTCGGACATAGGGCAGGCCCAGCGCCGCAGGCAGGCTGGCGTGCCGCCCGAACAGCACCAGCACCGCCATCACCGCGGCGAAGGGCAGCATCTGGATCACATCGGTCGGCACGTCGACGCCGGCGACCTGCAGCGCCGTGGTCAGCGACAGGCAGGCGCCGAACAGCAGGGCGCCGAGCAGCACCCAGGCCGGCCGGCCGCGCGCCAGCATCGCCAGCACGATGCCGATGAAGCCGGCGCCGTTGGTCATGAACGGGATGAACAGCCCGGCGCCGATATTGGCCAGGAAGGCGCCGCCGATGCCGGCCAGCGCGCCGGTGGCCAGCACCGCGGCGGTGCGGATGCCGATCACGTCGACCCCGGCGGCATCCAGCGCCGCCGGCTTGTCGCCCGCCGCCTGCAGATCGAGGCCGAGCGCGGTGCGCCGGAATGTCCAGGCCAGGACGAAGACCAGGGCGACGGCGAGATAGACCACCGGGTGCCGGTCGAACAGCGCCGGACCGATCACCGGAATCGCCGACAGCCCCGGGATCGGCAGGGTCGCCGCGCCCTCCAGCCGCGGATAGCTCTGGGCGAACTGAAAGAAGTGGAGCAGGGCGGTCAGGCCCTCGGCCCCCAGGGTCAGGGCGATGCCGATGACGATCTGGTTGAGGCCGAGCCGGACGCACAGAAGCGCCATCAGCAGGGCCACCAGCAGCCCGCCGCCGGCACCGCCGAGGAAGCCCAGCCAGATCGACCCGCTGGAATAGGCGACCAGGAAGCCGAGATAGGCGCCGGCCAGCATCATGCCCTCGATGCCGACATTCAGCACCCCGGCCTTCTCGGAGATCTGCTCGCCCAGCCCGGCCAGCAGCAGCGGCACGCCGGCGGTGATGGCGCCGAGCACCAGCGAGGTCAGGAAGGCCTGGGTCAGCAGCCCGTCCATGCTCAGGCCCTCATCCGCTCGCGGCGCCGGTGGTCGACAACTTCGACCAGCGCCAGCACGATCAGCAGGATCGCCATCACCACCAGGGTGAAATAGTGCGGCACCCCCAGCCGCCGCGCCGCGCTCTCGCCGCCGATCGACAGCACCGAGAACAGGAAGACGAAGGCGATGCTGGCAAAGCCGTTGAACCGGGCCAGGAACACCAGCGGGATCACCGCCAGGCCGTAGGCCGGGTTCCAGTCGGCCCGGACATTGCCCTGCACGCCGATGATGTCGACCGCCCCGGCCATGGCGGCGAGCCCGGCGGAGATGGCGAAGACGGCGACGGTCAGCCGCGGCACCGGCAGCCCGGCATGCACCGCGGCGCGGGCATTGGCGCCGACCACCCGCAGCTTCAGGCCGAAGGCGGTGCGGGTCATCATCAGATGGACCAGCACGACGGCGACGAGGCCGAGCACCAGGCCGCCGCTGATGGTGCTGCCGAACAACCGCGGCAGCCGGTCGTCCACCGCCAGGGTCCGGGTCTGCGGCACGGTGGTGGCGGGGTCGCGGAAGGCCAGCTTCACCAGCACATTGGCGAAGGAGGTGCCGAGGAAGGTCATCATCAGCGTGGTGATGATCTCGTTCACCCCCTGATAGGCGCGCAGCAGCGCCGGCAGCAGCGACCAGGCGGCGCCGACCACGGCGGCCAGGAGGAGGCAGAGCGACAGGGCGATCCAGCCGGGCAGCGCCGCCGCCAGGGGCGGACCGGCCGCGGCGACGATCACCGCGGCCAGCAGGAACTGGCCGTCGGTGCCGAGATTCCAGATCCCGGCCCGGAAGGCGACGATCAGCCCGGCGGCGAGGAACAGCAGCGGCGCCATCCGCGACAGCGACGCCTGCAGCCCGAGCCAGGACAGCAGGCCGCGCTGCAGCACCAGCCCGTAATAGGCCAGCGGGTCCGTCCCCAGCGCCAGCAGCACGCCGCCGGACAGCAGCAGCGCCGCCAGGATCGGCACCAGCGTGACCAGCGCCCAATGCAGCGCGGCTGCGGCCACGCCGGGGGTTGCGGGCGGCTTCTGCGCGGGGGCCGTGCCGTTCACCGCGTCCGCCGTCATGACGCCGCCCCGATCATCAGCTCTCCCACGCGGCGGCGGGCCTCGTCGTCATTGGCCACGGTGCCGGCGATGCGGCCGCGCGACATCACCGTGATCCGGTCCGCCAGCTCCAGCAGCTCCTCCAGGTCGGTCGAGATCAGGATGGTGGCGACCCCGGCCTCGGCGGCCTCGCGGATCCGCCGCCGCGCGGCGATCGTGGTTTGCAGGTCAAGTCCGTAAGTCGGCTTGCTGTAGATCACGACCCGGGCGGCGCCGGACAGCTCGCGCGCCAGCAGCACCTTCTGGATGTTGCCGCCGGACAGGCGGCCGACCGGCGTGCGGATGCCCGGGGTGCGCACATCGAAGGCGGCGACCAGGGCGCGGGCATGGCGATCGATCTCATCCGGCCGCTCCAGCCCGCGCGACCAGAACGGCGCCTCGCCGATCTGCTTCAGCAGCAGGTTCAGCGAGACGGGGAACGACCCGACCGTGCCCTCGCCCAGCCGGTCGTCGGTGACGTAGCGCAGGCCCAGCCGCCGCCGCGCGCCGACATCCAGCCGGTCGATCGGCCGGCCGTCCAGCAGCACCGTGCCGCCGCTCGCCGGCCGCTGCCCGGCCAGCGCCTCGGCCAGCTGCGCCTGGCCGTTGCCGTCGATCCCGGCGATGCCCAGGATCTCGCCCGGCGCCACCTGCAGCGCGACTTCGGCCACGGCCGCCGCGCCCTGGCCGGGCACGCTGAGGTCGCGCACCACCAGGATCGGCGTCGCGGAGGGGGCAGGGGGGCGCCGCCGGCCACCCACCTTGGGTTCGTCGGTCGCGGCAGCGCCGAACATCAGATGCACGATCTCGGCCGTGGCCGCGCGTTCGTCCAGCGCCCGCAGCCGCTCGGGCGGGATCTCGCCGACCTTGCGGCCGAGGCGCAGGATCGAGATGCGGTCGCCGAAATCGAACGCCTCCTTCAGCTTGTGGGTGATGAAGATGACGGCGATGCCGCGCCCGGCCAGCCGCCGCATCAGCGCGCCCAGCTCCCCCACCCCCTTCGGCGTCAGCATCGCCGTCGCCTCGTCCAGGATCAGCACCCGGCTGCCGCGCAGCAGCGCGCGCACGATCTCCGCCTGCTGCTGCTCGCCCAGCGACAGCGCGCCGGTGACGGCATGCGGGTCGATCGACAGGCCCAGCCCTTCGGCGGTGCCGGCGAACTCGGCGGCCAGGCGGGCGCGGTCGGGGCGGCGCCACCAGGGCAGGCCGAGCGCCAGGTTCTCCACCACCGTCAGGGTCGGGGCCAGCATGACATGCTGGAACACCGTGCCGATGCCGAGGCCGAGGGCATGGCGGGGCGAGGCGATGGCCTGCTCGCGCCCGTCGACCAGGATGGCGCCGTCATCCGGCTGCAGCAGCCCGGACAGCATGGCGATCAGGGTCGACTTGCCGGCGCCGTTCTCGCCCAGCAGCACATGCACCTCGTCGGGCCGGATCGCCAGGTCGACCTGGTCGTTGGCGACGACGCCGGGGAAGCGCTTGGTGATGCCGCGCAGCGCGATGATCGGCGCGCCGGGCTCCGGTGATGCGGTCATGGTTCCGTCGTTCCGTGGCCCGCCGGGATGTCCCGGCGGGCTCCTCGGGCGAGCTTACTGCGCCGTCGCCGACACGTCCGACATCAGCGCCCGGACCGCCGCCGCATCCCACACCGGCTCGACCTTCAGCTTGCCGCCGACGATGTCGCCGCGGAGCGCCGTGATCTGGGTCCAGATTTCGTCGGGAATCGCCTTGGTCTTCAAGAGCTGGACGGAATCGTCGGCCAGGCCGATGGCGTAGTGCTTGGTGCCGAAGCTGCCGGCCTTCAGGTCCGCGATCATCGCCGCATAGACCGGGGTGATGTTCCAGACGACGGAGGACAAGAGGTTGCCCTTGTCGATGCTGGACTTGTCGCCGATCACGTCGATGAAATAGACCTTGCCGCCGTCGGTGGCCTTGCTGGTCTCGACCGCCTGGATCATGCCGAAGCTCGACCCGTTGCCCTGGCCGAAGATGATGTCGGCCCCGGCGGCGATCACCGATTCCGTCACCCGCTTGCCGCCCGCCGCGTCGCTGTAGGCGGCCGGGCCGATCACGGCGTAGCGGATCTTCACCGCCGGCTTCTCCGCCTTCACCCCCTGGGCGAAGGCGGCGGATTGTGAGTTCCAGGACGGCGGCTCGCCCGACACCACGATGCCGACCGTGCCGGTGCGGGTCATCTTCGCCGCCAGCCGGCCGGCCAGATAGGCGCCCTCATGGCCGCTCAGCGTGTAGTCGGCGATTAGGCCGGGCTTCAGCAGGTCCGGCCGGTCGACGATCGCCACCGGCACGCCGGTCTCGGCCGCGATCTCGGGGGCGGAGGTGTTGTAGCCGCTGGCATGGGCGATCAGCAGGCTGGCCCCGTCCGCCACCAGCTCGCGCATCGTCGCCCGGACGTCGCCATAGCCGAGGCCCTCGGCCACGGTGACCTCGACGCCCGCCTTGGCGCCCGCCGCCTTGGCCGCGGTGACGCCCTGCTGGTTCCAGCCGAAATCGGTGCCCTGCTCCGGCGTCAGGATGGCGATGCTCTTGATCTCCGCCGCGTTGCCCGCGGTCGACGCCAGCGCCAGCAGCAGCGCGCCGAGGCTGGCCTTGATCATCATGGACTTCAACATATCGCAGCTCCCTGTTTGTTGTTTTCTGAAGACAATCAATACATGTTTTATTTTTGTTGTATTGCGACGTGATTTAGTATTGCTTTTGTTGCAACCCATCCTTCCGAGGTCATGCGGTGATACGGTTCCTTCCGTCGTTCGCGCTGGTGCTTGCGGCCCTGCCGGCCTTCGCGGCCGGGCATGGGCCGGATGGGCTCACCGAACGCGTGTTCCGGGCGGAGAACCGCGGCGACGGCCGGATCGCCTGCGGCGCCGCCATCGCCCATTGGTACTCGGTCGATCTCGGCCAGGCCGGGCCGGGCGGCGCGGTCAGCGCCCGGCTGTGGTTCGACCCCGCCGGCGGCGCGGTGTACCTGCTCAACGACAAGCAGGACCGGCTGCCGGTCGAGGCGCTGTGGTGCGGCGTGGCCGGCCGCAGCTGGGCGACGCGCAGCCCGATCGACCTGCCGCGCCATGCCGGCCCCGTGGCCGCAGGGGCGGCGATCGCGGTGGACTGCGCGCCGGACGGCGACCGGCTGGTCTGCCGCTGAGTCATTCCCGTCCCTCCAGGATCCGCCGCACCGCGACCAGGCGCCGGGCGCGCTCGGCCTGCAGCTCGCGGATCTGGTCCGGCGTGTAGGGGAAGATGCCCTCGCCGCTCTTGATCCCCAGCTTGCCCGCCTGTGTCCGGTCGGTGACGTAGCCGGCGACATCCTTGCGGGTCGACAGCTCGGCGTTCAGGAAGCCGGCCACCGACTGGTAGATGTCCAGCCCGGCCATGTCGAGCAGCCGCATCGGGCCGACCACGCTCAGCTTGTAGCCGATGCCCCAGGACACGCAGGTGTCCATGCCCTCCTCGTCGATCACCCCCTGGTCGACCAGGTCGATCGCCTCGCGCAGCAGGGCATAGAGGATGCGGTTCTCGACGAAGCCGGGCACGTCCTTCTTCACCACCACCGGCAGCAGCTTCAGCGACCGGACCAGGTCGCTGATGAAGGCCACCGTCGCCGGCGCGGTGTGCCGGCCGGCGATCACCTCGATCATCGGGATGATGTGCGGCGGGTTCGACCAGTGCATGCCGACCAGCCGCTCCGGATGCGACAGGAAGCCCTGCAGCGTGGTGATCGGGATGCCGGAGGTGTCGGAGGCGACGATGGTCTCCGCCGGCAGCAGCGGGTCCAGCGCGCGATAGACCTCGGCCTTGACCTCGACCCTCTCCGGCACGTTCTCGATCACCAGCCCGGCCCCGGCGACGGCCCCGGCCAAATCCTCGTGGAAGCTGACCGCGCCCTCGCCGGACTCCGGCGGGGCGATGCCCAGCCGGTCCAGCACCGATCCGGCCTGCGGGATCGCCGTGCGGGCGCGTTCGATCGCGGCCGGCGCGGTGTCGTGCACCCGGACATCCATGCCGCCGCGGGCGAGCGTCGCCGCGATCCCCGGCCCCATGGTGCCGAGGCCGATCACTGCGACCTGAAGGCTCGGCATCGTCGTCCTCCGCCGCTCAGGGTTTCAGATAGGCATCGGTGAAGGCGGCGTCGGCCGCCACCGTGCCCTTCAGCGCGCCCTGGTCGGTCAGCACCTTGATCGTGTTCGCCCATTTCTCCTTTGTCATCCAGCCCAGCCCGTTGGCCTTGGTGTCGGCGTCGCTGAAGGTGTGGTCGATATCGGCCTGCAGCTGCGCCGCCAGCACATCCGTCTTGCCGGCATAGCCCGGTGCCGCCTCGGCGGTGATCGCCGCGGCCTCCTTGGGGTTCTCGGCGGTGAAGCGGAAGGCCTCGAGATAGGCGGCGACGAAGCGCTTCACCACATCCGGCTTGTCCTTGAGCATGGCCTCGGAGGTGAACAGGCCGGAGCCGTAGACGTCGTAGCCGTAATCGGCGCCCAGGAGGACGCTGAGCGACCCCGGCCCGCCGGCCTTGGCCTCCAGCTCCGGCACCTCGGCATCGATGTAGCCCGGCACCGCGTCGACCCGGCCGAGCAGCAGGTAGCTCTCATAGGGCGGCGACACGCTGCTCATCTTCATGTCGGCCTCGGTCATGCCGTTCGCGGCCAGGAACGCCTTGTAGAAGATATAGGTCGACCCGGCGGGATGGATGCCGATGTTGAGCCCCTTGATGTCGGCCGGCGCCTTCAACTGATGGCTCTTGGCCAGGGCGATCATGCCGATCGGCGAGCGCTGGTTGACGGCGGCCAGCGCCACCACCGGCACGTTCTGCGACCGGGCCACGGCCAGGGTCGGCAGGTCGCCGAAGCCGAATTCGGCATTGCCGTTCGCCACCAGCCGCATGGCGTCGGGTGACCCGGTTCCCTTGCGGATCTCGGTGACCTCGATCCCGTTCGCGGCGAAATAGCCCTTCTCTTTGGCCACGAAGAACATGGCGTGGTTGCCGCGCACCACCCAGTCGAGCTGGACGCTCACCTGGTCGGCGGCCAGGGCCGGAACCGCCAGCATCGCCGCGGCCAGGCCGAGCAGGACCCCACAGACCGAACTCCTCACCATCATCAGCCTCCCGCGGCCTTTCATTCGCTCGGATCAGGCGGACCGCAGCGCCGGATCGAATTTCGGCGCCCAGGGCACCACCAGCCGCTCCAGCAGCTCCATCGCGTAGTAGAAGACGACCCCGACCACCGACACGACCAGCAGCGCCGCGAAAACCATCGGCGTGTCCAGCTGGGTCGAGGCGAACTGGATCATGTAGCCCAGCCCCGCCGAGGCGCCGGCGAACTCGCCGACGATGGCGCCGATGACGCTGAAGGTGACGGCGATCTTCAGCCCGGCCATCAGCTGCGGCAGGGCGTAGGGGATCTGGATGCGCAGCAGGATCGTGGTCCGGCTGGCGCCGACCGACCGCATCAGCGACAGCAGGCCGGGCTCCGCCGCCTCCAGCCCGGCCAGCATCGACAGCGTCACCGGGAAGAAGGCGATCACCAGGATCAGCCCGACCTTCGGCGCCAGGTCGTAGCCGAACCACAGGATGAAGATCGGCGCCAGCGCCACCTTCGGCACGGTCTGGAACAGCACGATCAGCGGATACAGCGCCCGGCCGAGCAGGCGGAAGCGGGCGATGAACATGGCCAGCGCGATGCCGACCGCGGCCGCGACCAGGAAGCCGACCAGGATCTCGACCGCGGTGACCTGGGTCGCCTCCCAGAGCGGCCCGGCCTCGCGCAGCAGGGTCGCGCCGATCGCCGAGGGCGTCGGCAGGATGTAGCTGGAGACGTCGAAGATCCGGATCGCCGCCTCCCACACCGCGATCGTGATCATCAGCAGCACGGCAGCCGGCAGCCACCCCGACGTGGCAGAACTCCGGCGGGCGAGGACCGTGGCGTCGCTCATGGCCGCCCCCGCGAGGCGTGACCTTGGATCAGCAGCGATCGCAGCCGGCTCTCCATCGCCCGGAAGCGCGGGTCGGCGTAGCTGTCCTCGCCGCGCGGATAGGGCAGGGGGATGTCGAGGCTGTCGATGATCCGGCCCGGCCCGACACCCATGACATGGACGTGGCGCGACAGCAGCACCGCCTCGTCGATCGAATGGGTCACCAGCACGATGGTCTTGCCGGTGCGCTCCCAGATCTCCAGCAGCGACCGGCTCATCTCCTCCCGCGTGATCGCATCGAGCGCGCCGAAAGGCTCGTCCATCAGCAGGATGTCGGGCTCCAGCGTCAGGGCGCGGGCGATGGCGACGCGCTGGCGCATGCCGCCGGACAGCTGGTTCGGCCGCTTGGCCTCCGCATCCTCCAGCCCGACCAGCCGCAGCATCGCCCGCGCCCGCTCCAGCACCTCGGCCCGGGACAGCGACCTGTCGGCCACCTCGCGCAGCAGCGCCGCATTGTCGAGCGCGTTCTTCCACGGCAGCAGGTTCGGGTCCTGGAACACCAGGCCGATGATCCGCCGCCGCACCGCCTCCTCCGGCGCCAGCCCGGCGACGCGGACCCGGCCCGCGGTCGGGCGCACCAGCCCGGCCAGCACCTTCAGCAGCGTGCTCTTGCCGCAGCCGGACGGGCCGATCAGGCAGACGAAGGATCCCCGCGGCACGCTCAGGCTGATGTCGCGCAGCACCTGCTGGCGGATGCCGAGGATGTCGAAGGTCACCGACACGCCCTCGACCGCGATCTGCGCGGTGTCGGGCGACGGTGCCGCCGGGGGCTCCTTCAGTCTCGTCACGGGCATGATCCAGCTCTTCCCATCCCGTCCTTCCATGTCCGGCCGTCGGCGGCCGGCGGCCGCTTACCCCGCCGTCGCCTTGCGGAACGCCGGCCGGGTCTCCAGCGCCGCCAGCCAGCGGTCCAGGTTGGCGAAGGCCGGCCGGTCGATCGGGAAGCCCAGGCAGCGCTTCAGGATCGGCCCCAGCGCGACATCGGCGACGGTCAGCCGGCCGAGCGCGAACCAGTCCCGCCCGGCCAGATGCCGGTCGGCGATTGCCAGCAGCTCCGCCAGCTCCTTGGCCTGCGCCGCGAACTCGGCGCCGCGCTCCTCCGGCGGCTTCTTCGCGTCCTTGAAGATGGCGACGTAGAGGCTGTTGACGCTGGCCAGCAGCCAGTCCATCCAGCGCTCGACATCGGCCTTCTCGGCCGGGGTCGCGCCGGTCAGGGCCGGGCCGTACATCGCCGCGAGGTAGCGCAGGATGCTGTGCGACTCCCAGATCACCGTGTCGCCGGCGACCAGGGTCGGCACCTTGGCGTTGGGGTTCAGCGCCCGGTATTCGTCGGTCTGGGTGTTGCCGAACTGGCGGCCGTAATCCTCGCGCTCATAGGCGACGCCCAGCTCCTCCAGCAGCCACAGCACCTTCTGCACATTGCCGGAGGTGTGCCGGCCCAGCAGTCTGATCATCCTTGCCTCCCGAGCTTCACGCGCCCTGCAGCGGGCGATAGGCGATGGCGTCCATCTCGACCTTGGTGTTGATCACGGCGCGGGCCTCGACCGTGGTCCGTGCCAGCACCGCGTCCTTGAAGTATTCGGCGAAGACTTTGTTGTAACGGCCGAAGTCGCGGGTATCCTCGAGATAGGTCGTGACCCGGACGACATCGGCCAGGGTGGCGCCGTCCTCGGCCAGCACCCGCTGGATCGCCTCGATCGTCGCCCGCGTCTCCTCCTCGATCGTGCCGTCGACCATGTTGCCATCGGCATCCTTGCCGACCTGGCCGGAGACGAAGATGAAGTCGCCGGCCCGCACCGCGGGGTGGAACGGCAGGTTCGGGTTCTTGCGACCGATGGCGTAGCGCGGTGCGGTGTCGGGCACGGCGGGTCCCCTTCAGAAGGCGCTGGTTTCGATGATGTCGACGCCGTTGATACGGTCGATCAGGTAGATCAGGCCGCGATCGTCGATGGTGACGTCGTTCGACGACGCCCGCTCCTCGCCGGCCGGCGGGTCGGGCAGGAAATGGCCGACCTCGCGCGGCGCGAAGGGGTCGGCGATGTCGACCAGCCGCAGCCCCTGCGCGAACCAGGCGAAGGGGATGACCGTGCCGGTGAAGCGCTCCGACGGCTGGTGGCAGCCGGTCATCGGCGGCTGCGGCGACCCGTCCCGGTCCAGCCCCGGCACCTGGAAGGTCGCGATCGGCAGCGGCAGCCGCTCATCGGTGATGTCGTAGATCCAGGTGAAGGCGGGCGGCGACGGCCGCAGCTTGGCCACGTCCTCATCGGCCACCACCATGATCTTGCGGCCCTTCAGCAGCTGCGGCACCGGCAGGCAGGTGTGGGTCGGGTGCGGGAAGGACGGGCTGGTGTTCAGCTGCGAGATCAGCTTCGGCCGCGCCATGTCGGCGATGTCGAGGATGAACAGCCCGTGGTGCCAGTAGCTGACATACAGCCGGTCGCCCGCCCGGATCGGGTGGTGGCAGCGCGGCGACACCCATTCGGCCCAGGGGTATTCCTCGCCGCCGCCGGTCCACTGGCCGGGGATCCACCAGCGCCCGACCTCGACCGGCCGGGCCGGGTCGATCAGGTCGAGGATCATCACGATGTTGCCGACATAGCCCTCGGCGGTCGGCGAGATATAGGCGTAGCGGCCGTCGAAATCGTAGCGGTGGACGCCGCGGCCGGCGGTCATCCATTTCGAGATCAGCTTCGGCGCGCTGGGCCGGGAGACGTCGTAGATGGCGATGCCGCCGCCGAACTCGGCCGGGCCGCTCTGGCCCAGCTTCTCATGGTTGACGATCATGATGCCGTCCTTCACCCGCACCTTGTGCGAGTGCCAGCCCTCGGGCAGCTCCAGCCGGGCGATCACCTTCGGGTTGCGGGGGTCGGCGACGTCGACGATGGTCGTGCCGCTGGGCCAGCGCATATGGCCGATATACAGCGTCGTGCCCTCGACCCAGACCTGGCCGCCGCCCGGGCAGTCGATATGCGAGACGAGGGTGGTGTTGGCGGAGATCGGCAATGGGGCCTCGGGTCGTTCGGGGGAGGAGAGAGGCCGTCAGATCATGCGGACCACGTCGCCGCTGGCGTCGCGGCCCCATTTGCGGAACAGGCCGAAGGCCTTCTGCGCCGGCTCGTCGCTGGCCACGAACAGGATCGCGGGCTCGGTCTCCGACCCGTTCACATGCTCGCACCACGATCCGCCGGGCACCGCCAGCGTGTCGAACTCGGCCCAGTCGAAGCGCTTGCCGTCGACGATGGAATGGCCGCTGCCCTGGAACGGCGCCACCAGCAGGCTGGCGGTCTGGCGCAGCGGGCGGGTGCGCTCGCCCGGCCGCAGCATCTGGGCGAAGAAGGTGATGGTCTTGAACACCGGCCCGCCGGTCAGCGGGTCGACATACTCGATCATCAGCGCCTCATACGGGTCGCCGTCCCAGTCCTTGAACCGCTCCAGCTGCTCCCGCATCGCGTCCCAGCGATAGACATACATCGGCGACGACAGGCCGGAGCCGCGATGGTGGTCGATGAAGCGCGGCCGCAGCCCGCCGGCACCGTAGACGCGGGCGGAATAGTCGCTGGGGAAGCGGGCGCTCTGCACCTTCTTAGCGACGCCGCTCTCGGCATAGTCGTGCTCGAAATAGACCGCGTTCAGCGTCTCGACCAACGGCAGGTCCAGCACCGACAGGTTGACCGCCGGCTCGTCGCCCGTGTTGCCGTGGTTGTGCCAGGCGTCGATCGGCGTCAGCACCATGTCGCCCGGGCCGAAGGTGATGTCCTCGCCCTCGACGCCGGTGAAGTTGCTCTTGCCGGTCAGGCCGAAGCGGATGGCGCTGGGCGAATGCCGGTGCGGCGGCATCACCTCGTTCGGGTCGTTCAGGCGATAGGCGGTGTACATGGTGCTGACCGTGGCCCGCCGCGGCGACAGGCCGGGATTGACCAGGATCAGCGAGCGCCGCTCGGAATCGTCCATATGGATCAGCTCGGCGGAGCGCTGCAGGATCGGCGCGATGTCGTCCTTGTAGCTCCACAGGAAGGGCAGCGCCTTCTGGGTGCCCATCAGCTGCTTGATCTCGTCGTGATCGATTTCGGTCGAGCTGGCCCAGAACGGGAACATGTTCTTGGTGAAGACGTCGTCGTACAGCGCCTTCAGGGCGGCATCGCGATTGGACGCCGATTGCGCCGCGGCGCGTGTGTCCGTCATGTCGCTCCCCTGTCTCGGATCGTTTGTCCAGCCTTACCCACGACGGTATGCCCGCTGGTCGACCGTTTCAACCATATTGTTTGGTTGAGTGGTGTCTGGTTGGTGATTGGTTGATCCGTTGGTCGGGATCGGAACCGGCGCCAGGGTCGGCACGCCGCGGATCAGGTCGGCGGCGCGCTCGGCGATCATCAGCACCGCGGCGTTGATGTTGCCGCAGGTCAAATCGGGCATCACCGCGGCGTCGACCACGCGCAGGCCTTCGGCGCCATGCACCCGCAGCTGCGGGTCGACCACCGCCCCGTCATCGGCCGACACGCCCATGCGGCAGGTGCCGAGCGGGTGGTGCACGGTGATCGAGCTGGCGCGGATATAGGCGTCGATCTCGGCATCCGTCGCCTTGGCCGGGCCGGGCGCGGATTCGCGGGCGACGAAGCGGGCCATCGGGCCCTGCGCCATCACCTCCCGCGCCGTCCGGATGCCGGCGCGCAGGCTGGCCCAGTCGGCATCGGTCGCCAGGAAATTCTGGCGGATCAGCGGCGCCGCCATCGGGTCGGCGGAGGCGAGGGAGACGGTGCCGCGGCTCTCCGGCTGGATCGCCACCACACGGCAGGCGAAGGCGTCGGTGAAGGGCTGCTTGAACGGCTTGAAATAGGGCCAGGCGCCGAGCGGCGCCGCGGTCAGCAGGAACTGCACGTCGGGCAGCGTCCGCTCCGCCCGGCTCTTCAGGAAGGCGACGATGCCGCCCGGAACATCGGCGGCGAAGCCCTTGCCGAAGGCATAGGCCTTGCCGAGCTCGAGCGCGATCCGGTCGGCGCGCATCATGCGGTGGAACGGCCCCGGCTCGCGGCGCTGATACATCAGGATGGTCGAGACGTGGTCCTGCAGGTTCTGGCCGACGCCCTTGAGCGGGATGCGGGTGCCGATGCCCTGCGCCGCCAGCTGCTCGGGGTCGCCGATGCCCGACAGCATCAGCAGCTGCGGGCTGTTGATCACGCCGCCGGACAGGATCACCTCGGCATCGGCTCGGGCGCTATGGGTCTGGCCGTCCTTGACGTATTCGACGCCGACCGCGCGGGTGCCTTCGAGCAGGATGCGCGTGGCCATCGATCCGACCGAGACGGTCAGGTTCGGCCGTCGCAGCGCCGGCCGCAGATAGGCGGTCGCGGCGCTGCAGCGCCGGCCGTCGCGGATCGTCATCTGCAGCCGGCCGAAGCCCTCCTGCCGGGCGCCGTTGTAGTCCTCGGTCCAGCCGTGGCCGGCCGCCTGGCCGGCGGCGGCATAGGCGTCGAGCAGCGGGTCCTGGTAGCGGCAATGCTGCACCCGCATCGGGCCGTCGCCGCCGCGCCAGGCATCGGCGCCGCCTTCCCAGGATTCGAGCCGCCGGAAATAGGGCAGGGCGTGGGCGTAGGACCATTCGTCCAGCCCGGACGCGGCCCAGCGGTCGTAGTCGCCGCGATTGCCGCGGACATAGGCCATGGCGTTGGTGGAGGACGAGCCGCCGACCACCTTGCCGCGGGCGCATTCCACCCGGCGGCCGTCGACATTGGCCTCGGGCTCGTTGAAGTAGCCCCAGTCGTGCAGCCGCTTCTGCAGGATCTTGCCCCAGCCCAGCGGGATGTGGATCCAGGGGTCCCGGTCCCAGCCGCCGGCCTCCAGCAGCAGCACGCGGCGGCTCGGATCCTCGGTCAGCCGGGCGGCGAGGACGCAGCCGGCGGAGCCGGCGCCGACGATGACGGTGTCGTAGCCTGCGGCGGGGGTCACCGGAAGCCTCCTGTCGGGTTGCGCCGGTCTCGGCGGCGCTTGCTGGACTCAACTCGACCACTGCCAACCATTCTTGTCAACCATAGCAAATGGTTGCTATGGTGGCCCAAGTGGTCGGGACTGCCGATGCCGTGGTTGCGGGGCGGGCCGGCCGTGGGACAAACGCCAAGAATCAAGCCAGAGGGACCAGGATGAACCGATCGGCGCCTTTCGATCACCAGAACGCCGACGATCAGACGCCAGATCCCTCCAGCCGTGACGACAGCCTCGCCGAGATCGTCGCGGCGGTGCGCGGCATCCTCGCCGCCGGCCAGGGCAAGCCGTCCGAACGGGCCCTGGCGGAGCGGCTGAACGTCAAGCGCCACCGGCTGCGGCAGGCGCTCGACCAGCTGCGCGCGGCCGGAGAGCTGGAGCCGGCCCGGGCCGGGCGGCCGCGGACCACGGCAGCGCGGCGGGGCGTCGCCCGCGACACCAACCCGGTCGAGATCATCGAGCTGCGCATGATGCTGGAGCCGGCGCTGGCCCGGCTGGCGGCGTTGCGCGCCTCGCCCTTCGAGATCATGCGCATCCAGCGCGCCGCCAGCACGCCGCCCGGCGCCTCGGCCGGGGCGGTCGACCTGGCCTTCCACAAGGCGGTCGCGGCCGGTGCGCGCAACAGCCTGGCGACCGAGCTCTACGCCCTGATCCGCCAGGTGGCGACCGACGCCCGGCTGCGCTTCGGCAACAGCGACAACCCGAGCTGCCCGAACCGGCTGCGCCAGCGCGACGCCGAGCACAAGGCGATCGCCGACGCCATCGCCGCGCGCGACCCGGACGCGGCGGAACAGGCGATGCGGGCCCATCTCGGCGCGGTGCAGCGTCAGATCCTCGACCGCCTCGGCCCCGGCATGGCCGTGGCCTGACGGCCTTTCCTTCGCAGCGGGGGGAGCGCGCATGGCCGGTTTCGACGTGCTGGTGATCGGCGCCGGCTCCGCCGGCTCGGTGGTGGCGGCGCGGCTCAGCGAGGATCCCAGCCTGTCCGTCGGGCTGGTCGAGGCCGGGGCGATGCCGTCCGACCCGGACATCGCCGTGCCCGCGCAATGGCCCTTCCTGCAGGGGCGGGCCTATGACTGGGCCTATCGCACCGTGCCGCAGCCGGGGACGGCCGGCCGCGTCCATGACTGGCCGCGCGGCCGCATCGTCGGCGGCTCCAGCTGCCTGCACGCCATGGCCCATGTCCGCGGCCATCCCGACGATTTCGCGCCCTGGGCCGCGGCGGGCGGCCCGGACTGGAGTCATAAGGCGCTGCTGCCGGCCTTCCGCCGCAGCGAGCGGTTCTCGGGCGGCGCCTCGGCCGTGCATGGCGATGCCGGGCCGCTCGACGTGCTGCTGCCGGACGAGCAGATCCACCCGCTGGTCCGCGACTATATGGAAGCCGGTCTGGCGATCGGCGCGCCCTGGCTCGGCGACCACAATGCCGGGCCGCTGGCCGGCGTGGCGCCGAACCAGCTGACGATCCGCGACGGGCGGCGCCTCAGCGTCGCCGACGCCTATCTCGCGCCGGTCCTCGGTCGCCCGAATCTGACGCTGCTGACCGAGATCCTGGTCCACGACCTGGTGCTGCAGGGCGGCCAGGCCCGTGGCGTCCGGATCACCCGGGACGGGGCGGAAGAGATCGTGACCGCCGACCGGGTCGTGGTCTGCGCCGGCGCGGTCGCCTCGCCGCTGCTGCTGATGTGCTCCGGCATCGGCGATCCGGAGATTCTGGGTGGCGCCGGCATCGCCTGCCGGCACGAGCTGCCGCAGGTCGGGCGCAACCTGCACGACCATCTGCTGGCGGCCGGCAATGTCTATCGCGCCCGCCGGCCGGTGGCGCCGTCGCGGCTGCAGCATTCGGAATCGCTGATGTATCTGCACAGCGGCGACCCGTCGCGGGCGGCGGGCGCGCCGGACGTTGTCCTGGCCTGCGTCGTGCTGCCGGTGGTGACCGAGGCCTTCGCCCGGCCGGAGGCCGGCACCGCCTACACCATCCTGTGCGGCGTCACCCACCCGACCAGCCGCGGCGCGATCCGCCCCGGCGGGCCGTCGGTGGCGGATGCGCCGGTCATCGATCCGGCCTATCTCTCGACCGAGCATGACCGCCGGACTTTTCGCGCGGCGCTGCGCCAGGCCCGCCAGGTCGGCCGGGCCGCACCGCTGGCGGAGTGGAGCGACGGCGAGATCCTTCCCGGCCCGGGGGTTGAGGCGGATGCCGATCTCGACGCCTTCCTGGCGCGGGCGGCGATGACCCATCACCACCCGGTCGGCACCTGCAGCCTCGGGCCTGTGGTCGACGCGTCGCTCGCGGTGCATGGCATCGACGGCCTGTTCGTGGTCGACGCCTCGGTCATCCCCTCGATCACCAGCGGCCCGGTCAATGCCGCGGTGGTGGCGATCGCCGAAACCTGGGCGGCGGCTCAGCCGGTCACATAGCCGCCATCGACCGGGATGTCGGCGCCGGTCAGGAAGGCGGCGGCGGGCGAGGCGAGGAACAGGGCGGTGCCGACCAGGTCCTCGGCCTCGCCCCAGCGCTTCAGGGCCGAGCGCGCGGCGATCCGCGCCGTCGCCTCCGGGTCCGACCACAGCGCCTTGGTCATGTCGGTGCGGTGATAGCCGGGCGAGATGGCGTTGACCCGGATGCCCTCCGGCCCGAAGGCATGGGCCAGGTGCCGGGTCAGCCCGACCACGCCGGTCTTGCTGGCGCCATAGGCCGGGACGCTGGGATCGGCCAGGTAGCTCAGCATCGAGGCGAAGCTGATGATGCTGCCGCGGCTGGCTGCCAGATGCGGCCGCGCCGCCATCGACAGGCGCATGACGCTGTGCAGGTTGACCTCGATCACCTCGAGATAGGTGGCCTCGGTGAACTCCGCCTCCGGCCGGGCGATGCCGGCGGCGTTGACCAGGATGTCCAGGCCGGGCAGGGCGCCGACGAAGCCGGTGATTGTCGCCGGGTCGCGCACGTCCAGCGTCGCGAAGCGGATGCCGTCGTTGCGGCCGTCGGCCCGCGCCGCCGCCAGCTTGCTCTCCGAGCTGCCGGTGCCGATCACCTCGGCCCCGACGTCGCGGAAGCCGCGGGCCACGGCCAAGCCGATGCCGCTCGACGCGCCGGACACCAGCACGCGCCGGCCGGCGAAGAGGTCCGGCCGGAAGGTTGCGTTGATTTCGTCCACGATGGTCTCCGGTTGTCGTCGATCGTTCAATCAGACAGATGCAATGACGAAAGCCATTCCCTGCAGGTCATGCTCGCTCTGGCGACTTTTCCTCCCTTGTCATCCTCGGGCTTGACCCGAGGATCCAGGGGCCATCGAGAGCGGTGCCTGTGGCCCCTGGATTGCCCGGTCAAGCCGGGCAATGACAAGATGGGGAGGCCTTCCCTTCCTTCGTCTCAGACCAGCTCGCGCAGGACGCGGACCACCATGTCCGCAGTCACCTTCATGGCCTCGTTGTGCATGATCTCGCCGGGGCGGCAGGCGCGCTCGGCCACGATCCGCAGCTTGGCCTCGGTGGCGTCGGTTATGCCGATGTCGCGCAGCCGGGTCGGCAGCCGCACCGCGGCGCAGAAGTCGCGCACCCGGCGGTATTCCGCTTCCGGAACGCCCTGCAGCTTCAGCTCGGCCAGCACGCCGATCGCGACCTTCTCGCCATGCAGATGGTGGTGCACCTCCTCCAGCTCCGACAGGCCGTGATGGATGGCGTGGGCGCCGGCGACGCCGCCGGATTCGAAGCCGAGGCCGCTCAGCAGGATGTTGGCCTCGACGATCCGCTCGAAGGCCGGGCCCGGGGTCTTGGCGTCGCACTCCGCCAGGGCGGCGACGCCGAACTCGAACACCGTGTCGCGGCACAGCCGGGCGATCTCATAGGCCAAAGGCACGCCGCGGACGCCGAGGCAGTTCAGGGCGCCGCTGCGGCGGCAGGCCTCGGCCTCGTAATACGTCGCCAGCGCATCGCCGATCCCGGCCGCCAGGAAGCGGGCCGGGGCCCTGGCGACGATCTCGGTGTCGACGATCACCAGGTCCGGGTTGCGCGGCAGGAAGTAGTCGTGGTCGACCGACCCGTCCGGCTTGTAGACCACGGCCAGCGCGCTGCAGGGCGCGTCCGAGGCGGCGATGGTCGGCATCACCACGCAGGCGGCGCCGGCCTCATGCGCCGCCGCCTTGGCGGTGTCCAGCGCCTTGCCGCCGCCGACGCCGAGCACCACCCGGGCGCCGGCGGCGCGGGCGGCGGCGGCAACCGACGCGATCTCGTCCTTCGAGCATTCGCCGCCATGGCGGATCAGCTCGATCGCCAGATGGCCGTCGCAGGCCGCGCGCAGCGTGTCCGCCAGCAGGTCGTGCACGCCACGGTCCAGCACGATGACGGCCCGGTCGCCGAAGCCGGCCAGCTCCTGCCCCAGCCGGGCGACGATGCCGGGGCCCTGCAGATAGCGGCCGGGGAAGCGGGCGCCGATGATCATGGTCCTCTCCTGTCCGGTTCAGGCGCGCCGCGCCGTGGTCGCGCGCTCGATCAGCATCGCCGGCACCACGACCCGGTGCTCATGCGGCTCGGGCGGGGCGGCGGTGGCGGCGCGCAGGATCTTCAGCGACGCGTCGACCATGCGGGCGGCGTCATGCACGAAGGTGGTCAGGTCGTAGCCGGCATAGCCTGCCGCGGGGATGTCGTCGAAGCCGGCGATCATCACGTCCTCCGGCACCTTCAACCGCAGCTCCCGGCGCAGCGCGTCGATCGCGCCGATCGCCACCAGGTCGTTGGCGCAGAAGATCGCATCCGGCCGGTCCGGTCCGGCGCACATCTGCAGCGCCGAGGCGTAGCCGCCCTCATAGCGGAAATGGCCGCCGATCACGGCCGGCTCGGGCAGGCCCAGCTCGCGCAGCCGGTCGCGGAAGCCGCCCAGCCGGTCCTGGTTGGCCGGGCTGTCGGCCGGGCCGGCGATGTAGCCGAAGCGGCGGGCGCCGCGGGCCACGAACAGATCCGCCGCCGCCCGGGCCGCGCCGGTGTTATCGCAGCACACCGAGGACAGGAAGTCGTTCTGCGCCGGGGTGTTGAACGAGATCACCGGGATCCGGAACCGGGCCAGCGCCTCCGCCGTGTCCGGCCCCAGCACCGCCAGCGCGCTGACGATCGCGTCGACGCGGTAGCTGGCCAGGCGCGGGATCGCCGCGTCGAAGGAATGGCCGCTGTCGACATGCAGCAGCAGCACCTGCCAGCCGCCCGCCTGCAGCCGGCTGGTGAACTGCTCCAGCACCGTCGCGTAGAACGGGTTGTACATGCCGCCGATGACGATCGCGACCAGGTGCGACCGCTGGGTCAGCATGATCCGCGGGATCATGCTGGGCCGGTAGTCCAGCTCATGCGCCGCCGCCAGCACCTTGGCCCTGGTCTCCTCCGACACGCTGGCGCCTGGCTTGTAGGTGCGCGACACCGCCGACTGCGACACCCCCGCCAGCCGCGCCACATCGGTGGAGGAGGCGTATTTCTTCAGCCGCGTCATCGCGGCGTCGCCCGACGCTTGTGGACCGGATCTCGCATCGCTCCTCCCCATGCCGCCGGATGATTCGGCGCCGCCTCCGTAGATACGATTTTTTCCGATTGACGTCGGAACCGGCGGATGCATAGCTAGTCACCACTGGTGCATAGCTAGTCAACGCAAAAATATTTCAGGGAGAGACGAACATGAAGGGCATTCCGCTTTCGATGTCCCTGACCCGGCGCGGTGCGCTGAAGGGGGCTGCGGCGATCGGCGTCGGCCTGGCCGCGCCCGCCGGCTTCGTGCGCCGCGGCTTCGCCGCCGACAAGCCGACCCTGGTGACCTCGATCCGGTCCCTCTCCAACCCCTATCACGCTGCCTGGAAGCAGGGCGCCGAGACCTACGCCAAGGCGGTCGGGCTCGAGCTGGTCACGCTGGTGACCGAGGGCGACAGCGAGAAGGGGCTGGCCGACATCCGCGCGATCCTGGCCAAGACCGGCGGCAATATGGTGCTGAACCTCGACCCGAACGATTCGGCCGACGCCACGCCGATCGTCGAGGCCTGCGCCGCCGCGAAGGTCTATGTCATGTCGCAGTGGAACAAGCCGGCCGACCTGCACCCCTGGGACCACAACCCGTACTACACCGCCTTCGTCACCTTCGATGGCGAGCGCTACGGCGCCGAGACCGGCGAGGCGCTGGTCAAGTCGATCGGCGGCAAGGGCGGCATCGTCGCGCTGGGCGGCATCATCTCCAACACCGTGGCGATCGCGCGCAAGGCCGGGCTGGACAAGGTGGTGGCGGCCCATCCCGACGTGAAGCTGCTCGACTTCCAGGTCGCCGACTGGCAGTCGACCAAGGCCTATGACGTGGTTGCCGCCTGGCTGACCCGGTTCGGCGACGAGATCAAGGGCGTCTGGGCCGCCAATGACGACATGGGCGTCGGCGCGCTCGAGGCGCTGCGGTCCGAGGGGCTGGCCGGCAAGGTGCCGGTCACCGGCATCGACGGCATCAAGGCGGCGGTCGAGGGCGTGAAGACCGGCGAGTTCGCCGCCACCGTGTCCTCCGACCCCTACTGGCAGGGCAGCATGGGCCTCGCCATCCCCTATGCCGCCTCGCTCGGCAAGTTCGACCCGGCCAAGGAGCCGAAGGAGCACCGCGAGTTCTATGGCCAGGGCATCGTCGTGACGAAGGAGAACGTCGAGGCCTTCTACAAGTCGAACATCGAATCCGAGCCGAAGATCGACTACGACGACCTGTGGGGCCGGGTCACCGGCCAGGTCCGGCCGGGCTGACGGTCGGCCCCGTGTCCGTGCAGTCCCACACCGCTCCGGCGGCGGCCCGGCCGCGATCCGTCGCCGGCCGGGCGAAGCTGGAGCGGCGCCTGCGCCTGGCGGCGCCGCTGATCGTGCTGGTCGCGCTGTGCCTGCTGCTCGGCCTGGCCAACCCGAACTTCCTCAGCACTGGCAACTTCGTCCGGGTGGCCACTGCCGCCTCGATCCCGCTGGTGCTGACGCTCGGCGCCACCTTCATCATCCTGCTCGGCAGCATCGACCTGTCGATCGAGGGCATGATGGCGGTGGCGGCGATCGTGCTGACCCTGCTGGTGGCCAATGACAGCGGCGGCGGGGCCGGCATCGGCCTCGCCGCCGTGCCTGTCGCCGTCGCCGCGGGTACCGCCATGGGGCTGCTCAACGGCGCGCTGCATGTCGGCCTGCGGATCCCGTCCTTCATGGCCACGATCGGCAGCTGGTTCATCGGCCTGGGCACCGCCACCATCCTGCTGGGCGGCGGCTCGGTCCGGATCCTCGATCCCGACATCCGGGCCCTGGCCCTGACCCGGCTGGCCGGGATGCCGCTGTCGGTGTGGATCGCGCTGGCGGCGCTGGGCGTGGCCTGGGTGATCCAGACCCAGACCCGCTTCGGCCGCCACGTCTACGCCATCGGCGGCGGCGAGGATTTGGCGGCGCTGTCCGGCGTGCCGATCCGGCGCACCAAGGTCATCGCCTTCGCCCTGGCCGGCACCTTCTACGGCCTGGCCAGCGTGCTGGCGGCGGCGCAGCTGGGCCTGGCCAATGCCGAGATCGGCACCGGCCGGCTGTTCACCACGGTCACCGCCGTGGTGGTCGGCGGCACCTCGCTGATGGGCGGGCAGGGCGGCGTGCTGAACGCGCTGATCGGCGTGCTGATCGTCGCCGTCCTGGCCAACGGCATGGTGCTGCTGGGCATCCCGCCCTATCTGCAGCAGGCCGCCCAGGGCCTGATGATCATCGCCGCGGTCGCGCTGTCGCTCGACCGGTCGCAGCTTCGCATCGTGAAGTGACGCCATGCTGCAGGCCATCGCCCTCCAGAAATCCTTCGGCAGCGTCCAGGCGCTAAAGGGCGTCGATGTCGAGATCCGGCCGCGCGAGGTGGTCGGGCTGGTCGGCGAGAACGGCGCCGGCAAGTCGACGCTGATGCGCATCCTGGCCGGGGTGCAGCAGCCGTCCGGCGGCGAGCTGCGCCGCGACGGCCAGGCGCTGCACCTGGCCGATCCGCGCCAGGCCAATGCCCGCGGCATCGCCATGGTGTTCCAGGAGCAGTCGCTGCTGCTGAACCTGAGCGTCGCCGAGAACATCTTCCTGGGCCAGGAGCAGGGCTTCATCCGCCTCGGCCTGATCGACTGGCGCCGGCTGAACGCCGCGGCGCGCCGGCAGCTGGAGAAGGTCGGGCTCGACATCGACCCGGCGACCCGGGCGCAGGACCTCAGCTTTGCCGCCCGCCAGATGGTCGAGCTGGCCAAGGCGCTGGCGCTGGAGGACCGGGTCGAGGGCGATCTGGTGATCCTGCTGGACGAGCCGACCTCGGTGCTGGAGCAGGCCGAGATCGACCTGCTGTTCGCTCGCGTCCGGGCGCTGAAGAGCCGGGCCAGCTTCGTCTTCGTCTCGCACCGGCTGGACGAGGTGCTGGCGATCAGCGACCGCATCTACGTCATGAAGGATGGCGGCGTGGTCGCCGAGATGCCGGCGGCGGAGGCCGATACCCCGACCCTGCACCGGATCATGGTCGGGCGCGAGGTCCATGCCGAATACTACCGGGAATCGGAACAACGCCCGCCGCAGGACGAGATCGTGCTGCAGGCCAAGGGGCTGTGCTGCGAGGGCAAGTATCGCGACATCGACCTGACCCTGCGCCGCGGCGAGGTGCTGGGCATCGCCGGCGTCATCGGCTCGGGGCGGGAGGAGCTGGTGCGCAGCTTCTTCGGCTTCGTCCAGCCCACCGCCGGGACGCTGGAGGTCGGCGGCAAGCCGGTGCGCTTCGCCTCCCCGGCCGACGCGGTCGGGCACGGCATCGGCTTCATCCCCAGCGAGCGCCGGGTCGAGGGGCTGGTGATGATGCTGTCGGTCGCCGCCAACATGACCCTGGCGCGGCTGGAGGTGGCGGAAGGGCCGATGGGCTTGAGTCGCGCCCGCGAGCGCGCTTTGGCGCAGGACTGGACTCAGCGGCTGGCGATCCGCGCCGCCGGGCCGGACGCGCCCTGCCTGTCGCTCTCGGGCGGCAACCAGCAGAAGGTGGTACTGGCCAAGTGGCTGACGGCGCAGTCGCGGATCCTGATCCTCGACCACCCGACCCGCGGCATCGATGTCGGCGCCAAGGAGGAGGTGTTCCGCCTGATCCGGACGCTGTGCGCCGAGGGCCTCTCGGTGATCCTGATCGCCGACACGCTGGAGGAGACGATCGGCCTCAGCCACACCGTGCTGGCGATGCGCGACGGCGCCATCACCGCCCGGTTAAGCGCCGAACCCGGCCGCAAGCCGGCCCAGGTCGACCTGATCGGACACATGGTATGAGCGCGGTCGGAGAGAGGCTACCCGTCCTTTTGCGTTGCCTCTCCCGCCTGGCGGGAGAGGTCGGGCGTCCGCAGGACGACCGGGTGAGGGCCGGCACCGGCCTCGACAAAGAACCCTCACCCGGAGCCGCTTCGCGTCTCCGACCTCTCCCGCAAGCGGGA